>DATJAL010000046.1 GCA_035516255.1 Chitinivibrionales bacterium
TTCTTTCCTGAGGTTGCCAACAACTGGACTGCTTCCCGTTTGAACGCATCGTCATACTTCTTACGTGACGTAGACATACACACCTCCAAGAACAAAGATAAATTTGGTTCTCGGAGTGTCCAAATTCAGGAGTACACCTCATAAAGCCTGATTTGTCGCTCCCCCTATAAATGGGGAGTATTATCTTGCCGAGATTTTCTGCCCGAAAACACTTTCTTTATTGCAGCCTTCCTTTTTGGTTTGATTTACCTTATATTATGGGGAAACAGACAAATAAAGGAGGAAACAATGAGAATCAAGTTTATGGTCGTTTTGGCGGGCTTGGCATGGCAATGCTGCGCGATTCAGATCAGCCCTGATACGGTTTTTACTGAAGGTTCAGGAGTAAGTACAAATGGACGATTTGTTATCAGAAACACAAATCTGTTTGACACAGTTTTTATCGATACAATATATACAGTAGATACCGTACAAAGCCCATTAGTTCAAACCGTAATATTATTCAGAGATACTACACACCAATACACGTTTTTAGTATATGGCAGTCAAGCCGCCCCCATAATGCCGAGGTTGTTACTTCCTCCTAACGATTCACAAGTTTTAATGAATGCGACACTAAGTTCAACGATTCGTGTTGTTAGCTCCAAAGCAAAAGCAACAGTTGCCCCATGCATTGTCAAAGCAATATTTGTCCCGAGCATTGGAACAAAGGACACTGTTGTTTTTATCGGACCTTGCAATCTTACAGGAACGAGATTTGGGACAGTCCAATCGAAATTACCTGTTCTCAATAAAGGCACATGCACGCGTCCGGCCGAAGCATTGACAATATGACACTCAGAAAAACCGGCGTGTATATTGCAACCTACGGACGTCAGGGAACTTTAATCAAAAAGTTGATGATGCGTGATTGACAGGCAAGCGGTTGCTCTCTTGCTATCCCGGCGGCCAGCCAAACTCCCGCTCTACAATGATGTGCGCGTGCAGGTGCGGCACGAGCTGGCCCGCGTGCTCGCCTGAGTTGATCACGAGCCGGTAGCCGTTTGCCGAAAGGTTCTGCTGCTTCACCATTTTTCCCACCGCCTCGAACAGTTTCTTCAGCACATCCGCTTTCTTCTGCGGCACGTCCTGAATGGTCTCGAAATGCTCCTTGGGGACCGCGACAAGGTGCGTGGGTGCCACGGGTTGATGTCTTTGAAGATGAGGGTACTTTCATCCTCAAAGACTTTGCTGGATGGAATTTGTCCGGCGACGATTTTACAGAAGATGCAATCTGCCACAAGAGAATCTCCTTTTTATTAAATGTAAAAACTGCCACCCTATCCGCCTTTTATCCAATCTCATATTATAGTATTTTCTATCAAATGAAAAACAAAACCAACGAACCCCCGCGGGAAATAAAACCGATCGCGCAGAACAAAAAGGCGTTCCACGACTTCGAGGTCCTTGAAAAAATCGAGGCGGGAGTGGCGCTGCTCGGCGCTGAGGTGAAATCGGTGCGTCAGGGCGGCCTGTCGCTCGCCGACAGCTTCGCCACGTGCGACAGCGGCGAGATGTTCGTGCACCATATGCACATAAGCCCTTACCAGAACAAGGGCTATTCGATCGCCGAACCATACCGGAAAAGAAAGCTCCTGCTCCATAAAAATCAGATACTGCGGCTCTGTTCCGAAGTGGAAAGAAAACACCTTACGATAATACCGCTTAAGGTATATTTTGATAAACATTGGGTGAAAATGGAACTGGGACTGTGCCGCGGCATGAAAAAGTATGACAAGCGGGACAAAATAGCCTCGGAGGAGACAAAGAGGCGCCTCGCGCAGATAATGAGGGAACGCGGAAAGCGATGACACGCCTTTGGCACGGAAAAATCCTCGGCGCCGGCGGCGCTTTTCTGGCCGCGGCCGCGGTCATTGCCGCGCTGCTGTGCCGGCCTGCCTGTTCTGAAATCCGGGTGAAAAACGAAGCGACGGGCAAGGAACAGTCCTGCGCATCGTCCGTCATCGCGGGCATTGCACAGGTCTCGGTGAGCGACGTGTGCGAGGCGGCCGGGTTCACCTGGAAATGGGATTTCGGTTCGCAGAAACTTTCGTGCGTGAAAAAAAACGCGCGGCTGACCCTGGTGCAAGGGATGCCGTTCTATCTTGTCAATGATACCCTCCGGCAGATGGCGTGCGGCCCGGTGCGCGAGGGCGGCATGCTCTTTCTGCCGCCGGCCTTGTGCCGGGAAATGCTGGCCGCGACGCTCAAGGACTCCATAGCGTGGCGCGAGGAGGATTCGCTGTTGGTGATCGCCCCGCGCGCCGCTGCGGCAAAAGCCGCGGCGGCCGCGCCCGACACGGCGGCGCGCAGGCCCGCCGATACGGTATCGCAAATAAAACAGCCGCGCCAGGAGGTGGTCAAGACCGTCGTGCTGGATCCCGGCCACGGCGGCATGGATCCGGGCGCCATCGGCCCGGGCGGGGTGGAAGAAAAAAAGGTGACCCTCGACATCGCGCTCGCGCTGCGCGACCTCATCAAAAAGAAAACCAAGCTCGCGGTGTACTGCACGCGCGAGACCGACCGGTTCATCCCGCTTGTCAACCGTACGAAATTCGCGAACGAGAAGAAGGCCGACATCTTCGTGAGCATCCATGCCAACAGCATCGAGGGCGACAAGAAGAAGAAGGACGGTACGCGGGGATATAAGGTCTATTTTCTGTCGCAGGCGAAAAACGAGGAGGACAAGCTCGTCGCCATGCGCGAAAACGCGGTTATCAAGCTGGAAGACAACTCCCGCACCTACGACAACCTGCAGGACATCCTGATTGACATGGCGGGAAACGAGTACCTCCGCGAGAGCCAGGACCTTTCCATCATGATCACCGAAACGTTCACGTCGTCGCTCAAGGACATCCCGCGGCTTCACCTTGGCGTGGGCCAGGCCAACTTCTGGGTGCTCAACGGCACCTACATGCCCTCGGTGCTCATCGAGGTGGGGTTCATCTCCAACACGCAGGAGGAGAAAAACCTCGCCGACGCGGCCGAACAGAAATCGATCGCGGCCGCGGTGTTCGCGGCGATCATGAGCTTCAAGAAGAAATACGAGGAAGGCCAATGAGCGACCCGCGGCCCATCGGCATGTTCGATTCGGGCATGGGCGGCCTCACGGTGGCGCGCGAGGTGTTCCGCTGCATGCCGGGCGAGACTATTGCATACCTCGGCGACACGGCCCGCTGCCCCTACGGCGGCCGCTCCGGGGAGACGATACGCACCTTCGGCATGCAGGACGCGCGCTTTCTGATGGAGCAGGACATCAAGATGCTCGTGGTGGCGTGCAACACCGTGTCGTCGGTGGCGCTCGATTTCATCCGGAGCGAGATCAACGAAATCCCCGTGGTGGGCGTGGTGCTGCCCGGCGCGCGCGCGGCCGTGAAGCGGACACTGCGGAAAAAAATCGGCGTGATCGGCACCTTGGCCACGATACGCACGGGATCGTATGAAAAGGCGATTCACGACATTGATCCGGCGATCAAGACCTATGCGAAACCGTGCCCGCTCTTTGTGCCGCTGGTCGAAGAAGGTTTGCTCGACACCGATATAACGAGGCTTGCGGTGCAGCGGTACCTGTCTGAGCTGCTGGCGGTCGGGATCGACTGCCTCATCCTCGGCTGCACGCATTACCCGCTGCTTTTGGAGACCATCCAGAGCACCGTGGGCGGCGGTATACAATTGCTTGACAGCGCGCTGTGGGCCGCGCGCGAGGCCGCCGACATCCTGTACGCGCTCAACGCCATGGCGCCGGAAAAAGCGGGCGGCATGGAGAAAAGCGTATTTTATGTCACGGACATGACGCCGCAGTTCGCGGAGAACGCGGAGCGGTTCCTTGGCAGCCCGCTATCGAATGTAAAGAAGATAGAACTTGAGCAGCTGGCAAAGGCGATATAAAACAAGTTGGAAGTTGAAGGTTAAAAGCAATATCATCCATTAAAAATCGCCTCCAACTTTAAACTTTAAACTTTAAACTATTTTTAATTCTTGCGGCATAGATTAATATTTGCAAATAAGTTATGATAAACCATCAAAAGGAGGATCCATGTCAGGTCATTCCAAATGGGCCAAAATAAAGAGGTCCAAGGGAAACGCAGACGCTGCAAGAGGGAGAGTCTTCAGCCGTCTGATACGCGAGATTACCATTGCAGCGCGCATGGGTGGCGGCAACCCGGACGGAAACCCGCGTCTCCGTTCGGCGATCGCCTCGGCCCGCACCGCAAACATGCCCAACAAGAACGTCGAGAACGCCATTGCCAAGGGCACCGGAACGCTCGAAGGGTCGACGTACGAGGAGTTCGTGCTCGAGGGATACGCGCCGGGCGGCGTTGCCGTACTTGTCGAGTGCATGTCGGACAACCGCAACCGCACCATTTCGGAGGTGCGCCACGCCATGACCAAGGGCGGCGGCAATCTTGCGGCGGTCAACTCGGTGGCATGGATGTTCAAGGCAAAGGGCCTCATCAGGGTCGACAAAAACGCAAAGGACGAGGACGCGCTCATGGAGGTGGTGCTTAACGCGGGCGCCGACGACATGGCGCTCGATGGCGACGAATTCGAAATCTCCACGTCGCCCGAGGCGTTCGAAGACGTGCGCGCCGCGCTGGAAAAGGCGGGCGTGAAGCCCGTGAGCGCCGAGCTCGCCAAAGTTCCTGAGAACTACGTTAAACTCGACGGCGACAGCGCCGTTAAGGTGTTGCGGCTCATCGACGAGCTCGACGAGCTCGACGACGCGCAGCACGTGTACAACAACCTTGACGTGAGCGACGAGGTGCTGGAGAAATACGCGAAGAGTTAATAATTTTTTTGATGGAGGAGGTATCCCCCTCGCTGTGGCCTCCTCGTCCCGCCAAAAGCGGGACTGCGGAGTCCTTCGCTACCCCCTCCTGGGTGTGGCCGGGTACCGGTAGCTCCAAGCCCAATCCTTCAGTTGGGCGCGCCCTTGAAGCCGCAGTTGCTTGGATAAAGAAGTTGGTTCTGATTTCGCTGACCGCTGTCCAGTGACTGCCGAAAACTGTATTTTCGGGCGCACCCACGAGCGGCTGTTGGTACGGTAAAAATAGTTCTTATTGATTTGCTAACTGGTGACCGCTGACTGCTGAGGGCTGTTCTATGATCATTTTCGGCATTGATCCTGGCACCTCAATCACTGGTTATGGTGTCATCAATGTAAACGGCAACAGCGTCTGCTTCGTTGATTTTGGCGTCATAAAAACGAACGACAAACTTGACATGCCGGAAAAGCTCGCTTGCATTTACGACGGTCTGGTTGAAAAAATGCGGCGCCATTGTCCCGACCGGGTGAGCATCGAGGAGGCGTTTTACGACAAGAACGTGCGCACGACCATGGTGCTGGGACAGGCGCGTGGCGTGGCGCTGTTGGCCGCGAAAAAATGCGGGGCAATGATCGCGGAATATTCTGCAAAGGAAATAAAAAAAACGGTGGTGGGGAACGGCAACGCGAAAAAAGGCCAGGTTGAATACATGGTGAAAATGCTCCTAAGGGTTCCCGCTGAAAAATTTCCCGCCGACGCCTTTGACGCGCTGGCCGCCGCGCTGTGCGATTTCAGGTACCAGGCGTTCGCCGGCAGGGTGTTTGCGGCAAAAGGATAGGGAATGTTCGATTACATTAAAGGAACGCTTGCCGAGAAGGGCCCCTCGGTCGCGGTCATCGACGCGGCAGGCGTGGGGTATGAGCTTGTTATTCCTTTGTCAACTTTCGAGGCGCTGCCAGCCGAGGGCGGCCCGGCAAAACTGTTCACCCACCACTACGTGCGGGAGGACATGCAGAAGCTGTACGGATTTTCGTCGCGGTCCGAGCGCGAGCTGTTCCGGCAGCTCATTTCCATCAGCAACATCGGGCCGAAAACCGCGCTCAACATCCTGTCCGGCGTGTCGCCGCAGGACCTCGTGGCGTGCGTCGCACGCGGCGACGCGACGCGGCTGCGCAAGATCCCGGGCGTGGGCGACAAGACCGCGCAACGGCTCATCGTCGAGCTCAAAGGCAAACCGGGCCTTGCCGGGGGAGGGGAGCCGCGGGGCGGAGGCGGCGCGTCCGCGGCGGGCAAGGGCGGAGCGGAGCGGTCGCAGGCTTTTGACGCCATGCTCTCGCTTGGCTACAGCGAAAAGCAGGTACAAGCCGCGCTTTCGCGCGTCGACGGCGTTATAGAGCAGGGCGCGCCGGTGGAGGAGTGGATCAAGAAAGCCCTTCAGGTGATTTAACTCTCAAAGAAATCATCGCAAAGGCGCAAAGATCGCAAAGAACAATCAAATAATAATTTTTGCCATTTACTTTCCAGTTCCATTTTTTATTATTCTCTTCTTTGCGTCCTTCGCGTCTTTGGGGTGAGTTTATTTTATACGAAAAGGCATATGGATAAGGTACCGGAGAATAACCGCATTGTAAGCGCAAAGTCCCGCGACGACGACGAGTCGGGCGACGTGTCGTTGCGGCCGCAGAAGTTTTCCGATTTCATCGGCCAGGAAAAGGAAAAGGAAAACATCGCGCTTTTCGTTGCGGCCGCCAAAAAGCGCGGCGAGGCGCTCGACCACATTCTTTTTACGGGCCCGCCCGGGCTCGGCAAAACGACCCTGTGCCGCATCCTTGCAAACGAGCTCGGCGTGAAGATACTCACCACGTCCGGCCCGGTGCTCGAAAAGCCCGGCGACCTCGCCACCAACCTCACCAATCTCGAGGCGCGCGATATCCTGTTCATTGACGAGATACACAGGCTGTCCCGCGTTGTCGAGGAATTTTTATATCCTGCCATGGAAGACTTCGTGTTCGACATCATGCTGGGCGAAGGACCGTCGGCGCAAAGCGTGCGGCTCGACCTCAAGCACTTCACGCTGGTGGGCGCCACCACGCGCCAGGGAATGCTCACCTCGCCCATGCTCGGCAGGTTCGGCTACGTGTGCCACCTCGGCTATTACAGCGCAAAGGAGCTGCAGACCATCGCGCTGCGGTCGGCCGGCATCCTCGGCCTCGCCTGCGACCAGGACGCGGCCATGGAGCTGGGCCGCAGGGCACGCGGAACGCCCCGCATCGTGAACCGGCTGCTGCGCCGCTGCCGAGATGTCGCGGAAGTAAAGGGCAGCGGCCACATTACGAAGGAAGTGGTGGCAAAGACGCTGTCCATGCTCGGCATCGACGCCGAGGGCCTTGACGAGATCGACCGGAAGATACTCCTCTCCATCGTGGAGCATTACGCCGGCGGGCCGGTCGGCCTCAATACGGTCGCCGTGGTGGTGGGCGAGGAGCCGGAGACCATCGAGGAGGTTTACGAGCCGTTCCTCATCCAGAACGGGTTTCTCAAGCGCACGCCGCGCGGCAGGGAAATCACGGCGAGGGTGTACAAGTATTTCAACCTTGACCCGAAAAAATATTCAAGCCGGCAGGGAAACCTGTTTCAAGGAGAATAAAGGTTTAGGAGTGATAAGTGAAGAGAAAAAAATGATTTATCTTGGATTTTTGATCTTTAATCTTTAATTTTTAATCAATAATAACCGCTCAAAGGGGCATAGAGGTGAATTGGATCGACGTGGGGCGCTTTCTCGTGATCGCCGGCGTGGTGATCGTCGTTGTGGGCGTTCTGTTCCTGGTCGCGGACAAGTTCCCCATCGGCAGGCTGCCCGGCGACTTCCATTTCGGCACGGGAAAGGTGCGCATTTACATCCCCATCGCCACCTGCATCCTGCTCAGCATCCTCATCACCCTTATTGTCAATTTTTTCTCCCGGAAGTAAACTTCCCGTGGCCGTGAAACGACTGACGATCACCGTGACCGGCCGCGTGCAGGGAGTGGGCTTCCGGTATTTTGTAAAAGACGCGGCGGATTCTCTCGGTATTTCGGGCTGGGTGCGGAACACCGATGATCGCGCCGTGGAGTGCGAGGCGCAGGCTGAGGAAAAAGACCTGGAGGAGTTTATAGGCAAGCTGAGGGAAGGGCCGCCGATATCGAGGGTGAAGGAGGTGGCGGTGAATGAGATACCGATTGATCAAATGACAGAACAGGAATTTGAAATTACGTATTAATTTTCTTGCCGCTCGTTTTATTCTGTAATGGTAGTTTTGCGGGGGAAGTCTCCCCCTAGGGTGCGGCTTAGGACGGACCGGCAATGAGGCCGAAGGCCGAGCCTGGAAGGAGGGCCGCCGCGGCAAAGCCGCGGAACGCCCAGCTTTTTATTTTTTAGAAATAATATTATCACTGAGTAACAATAAAGCACCGTTCCGCCGGATTCCACAAAAACTTCCCCTCATACGGTTTCAGTATCACCTCGGCGGCCTTGCGGATGCCCTTCCGTCCGCAGCGCTTGACCAGCGAAGCCCATGATTTCCATCCGGGCTGGTTCTGGTCCGCGCTGCCCACGATCGCGAAGAGCCCCGGGTCGGGGAGCGTGGCCGCCATGTGGCTGTCGGTGAAGAAGTCGTACAAGATGAACCACGCCACGTCGCCCACGCGCACCCTGGGCCAGTCGTCGAGCACCTTGCCGCGGATCACCGTCGAGTCCTCAAGCTTTACGAGGAGGAAGGGGATGGCGTCTGCCCCATGAGCGATGAGCGAATCCACGACCGGCAGGCTGGGGTTCTTGTCCTTGTCCTGCACCCGGCCCTCTTTTGAAATATGCCCGATTTTGCGCAGGTCGATGGAAAGTTTCTGGGCAAAGGCGGGGGTGGCGACGAGCACCATGATTAAAACAATAATGATACCCCAGCTTGGAAACATGCGTTGACAATGAGGATTCCTCATGGCCGTCTTACCTTGACATGAAGAGAAATATGAAATAACGCTGCCGCACATCCAGGAATTTATTTTGCGACTGAAAAAATACAACTCCCTGAAAATATTGTCAAATAAACCCCGCAGATCAAGCGCCAGAAATGAAAGCCCCGTTTTTTCAGACCACCAGTCTTTTGATGTCCTCCATCTGGATTTTCCTGTGCCACTTTTCCAGCACCTCCTTTTCATGTTCCGCGGCATACGGATCGTCCGGATATTTCCTTTGGTTTTCGGGCAAAGAAAAAGAGTCCTCAAATCTGCATCCCCTCACCGGTTTTTCTTCTTCTGAAATGACATGATTCATATGCTCCCTCCTTTTTAAGCGGTTCAAAGAGAGCCATACCTCTTACATCTTTTATATACGGACAATCGGGGGGATTATGCGGAAAAAATGAGGAAAAATGGAATGGCCCAACTGTGCGATTCAAATCAGGATTATCCCGTGCCTGTTTGATTCCACGGCGCCGCCATCAAATATACTTGACAAAGATGCATTCATTTTTCTTGGTTGCAATATCGAGTTCGCTTCTGTAAAGATAATGGATGCCAACGTGTAACGCGGGGTCAAGAGCGTGAGGGTCGAAAGCCGCAGAGAATGACGGGCGGGCTAAGGAAAAAGTTGTCACGCGTCCTCCGCGTTCATCGGACACGCAGGAACATGCCCTTCTGGACCGTCCCGGCGCATTCCGCCGCGTAGAGGTACAATCCGGGCTTTACGCGGATGCTGTGCGCGTCTGCTCCGTCCCACCTCGGATTCCCGCCGGACAGGCGTCGGACAAGGCGTCCGCGGTCGTCGTAAATGTTCACGGCGTCCAAGCGCCGCGCGCCATTCTTGACAAAAAAGACCGTTCCTCCGTCATCCTGGCGGCATGAAATGCTCATGGACTCGTCGGCGCCGGGGGCGATCCTTTCACGCGCGCCGGACTGGGTGGTTCCCTGCCACACGCGCACGTAGTCGATGTCGAAGGTGTCGGTGGCGCCGGCGGTCTGCAGGGTACAGGCCGCCGCCCTGCACCAGTCGTTTTCCACCATCTGCTGGATCAGGATATACCCGGGGGTGCGCGCGATGTTCGAGTTGTTTGCCCCTGGAGAGGGGAAGGTGCCGGCGGCGGTGCCGTCCAGGTAAAAGGTGAGGTGGTCGGGCTCCCAATCGACGCCGATGGTATGGAACACCTTGGAAAAATCCATCGCGGGTCCGGTGCCGTTGTTTCCGACGCCCGTGTTCGGGGTCCAGCTCTTATTGCGGGACACGTCCGTGGTCAGGCCGTCGCTCCAGCTGTAGTGCATCCACATGGTGCGCGGGTCGTTGCCCAGCACTTCCAGAATGTCAATCTCCCATTCATAGGTGTAATTTTTCTTGCAGGGGAGCATCCAGAACGCCCCGAAAAAACCGGACACGTCAACGATCTTCAGCCGCGCTTCGATATAGCCGTAGAGAAACGAAAATTTGTACGGCGTGTTGTCATTGGTGTTGGCGCGCGCGGAAATCAATTCGCCGGACTTGTACGAGTTCGAGAAGGTCGTGACGCCGGGATTCGGTTGCGCCACCAGGTGGCAGACGCCGCTGTTCACCTGGATTTGCGAGGGATAATAATTCTCACGCCCGTTGTTGAACGAGCCCACCCCGCCCCAATCGGCGTACGGGTTCCAGCGCGAGGTGTCGTAGGAAGTACTGTCGAAATTTTCATTGAGGATGAGCTTCCAGGAATTCATGCCGGCCGGCAGCGGGACGGTGCCAGGCGGCTGGGGATCGGCGGCAAAGATGTAATGAGGACAAAGGATGATAAGAAGTACAACACAGCAGGTGAGGGTTAACGCCGCAGCCCAATTACCGCAAACGGGGCCCTGATTTTTTCCTGTCCGCGATTTCATCTGAACCTCCCTGCGAAAAGAATGGATCATCTGTATCGCTTTTTAGGAGCCGCTTTCCGGTGCAACGCCCTGGCATGGTGGGAAGAATGAGCATGCGGGGATTTTTTCAGGGTCCAAATGCGTTGCGATTTGGTGGATTGAGATTTGGGCGATCGGTGTGACTTATGGGAACGGTGCGCTTTTTGGTTGTTCTTCGCAAGATGAGAATGTCGGGAATGGTGCGAAGATGAATTGCCGGACGCGGATGCCGGGGAGGGCATCAGCAGACACACCGCTACCGCCGCCGCGAAAAAGATTGAAGAAAGCTTCATAGAATACCTTCTTAAATTATAACCTTTTTTATCGAAGATTTACAGGTCAAAGTGGAAAAAACGGATCATCCGCAAACCTATTGTTTTTTATGGATATTTTTTTACGTAATGTATTTTAAAATCCACAAAATCTTCCATGCCCCAGTAGCTCAGTTGGATAGAGCACAGGTTTCATAAACTAATTATCGGCCTGTTTTTCCCTATGAAAACTTCGCGTGGGGCTTAAAAAGTGCTACGGCAGGTGCTACAAATCCGGTGTCCGTCAAAGCCCTGAGGGCATTCTTCTTCCAATAAACTTCCTTGATCATCTTCTCAGTAAACTGAATTCCGAGCGCCAGGATTCGTTCGGCGGTAAACCCCTCGATTTCAATCATGGTTGTCATTGCTATATGGTTGAAATCGTGAATATGTAGGTTGGTGATCTCAGCCTCTCTGCACATTGTCAAAAAATGACGTCTGGGCTTTCCCATCGGGTACCAAGCGGCGTTACGCATGCCTTCAAAGTCGTTTACATGCTCAATTTCACCTTCCAACCGTGGAAAGAGAAGCGGACAATCCTTGGGTCTCCCGAACGTTAAATATTGAAGAATGTCATCGAGGCCTTTCAGCGGGATAAACGTTTCTTTTTCTTTCGTTCTCCTTTCAGTTTTTTTCTGTTTGGAGTGCAAATATGGAACTCCCGTTCCGACTAAAACAAGGTTCTTGTCGGTGAGCCGCCATAAATCGGACCTTGCGCGAAGCGGCCTGCGTTCCAGCAGTCGCATCGACCAGTAAAGATGCGACCGGTGGGTGACAAGAGTATTGAAAAACCGATCACGCTCTTCAGGGCTGTTCCAAACGCGCTCGCGGTTCGTCCGGGTTATCTCAAAATCTTTTTATTGGAACGGAAGAAATTTTTCTCTTTTTTTTCCGCATGTTTAAGCGTGGTCTGTATCGCACTTTTGTGATTTGCGATCGTGTTCAACGCTCGTCCTTCATCCTCCAATTCCTCGAGGTACTCCTCATACTCATCAATAAAAGACTCTCTCTGGAGGAGTTCGATCTGCATGCTGCGCTGGCAGCCCATGACCTGAATCATCAAGCTAAAGACATCCTGAAAGGCAAGAATCCCTGTCAGGTGTTTCACGAAGAAACCCGCCGAATACGATTTACAATACCGGAAAGGAAGGTTGTCTATGACTGGATAAACAAAGCTCAGGAAAGTATATTGAAAGAGGCCCACCCAATTTTCGGGCTAAAAAGGGACATTATCTGTTGGCAGCACAGCAGGGTCTTTTAACAGTCGGGGAATTGTGCAAACAGCTTGGAGTCGGGCAGACGACCTGCTATCGATATGAGGGCGCGTGCGGCCTCGGCAAAAAGGTTGACCCGTCAACTGCACGACGTATTTTGAGCCATGGTATGAATGAACTGCATCGGTATCAAAATCTGACAATATCAAGACTCAGGCGGTTGGTGAGGTACGCCACCGAACTCATCAACCGGCGAAGGGTTCTGAACACATCGGCGCTTTCGTACGAGCAATTTCCACTGCTTAAGATCGCCATTCATCATGAAGGATCCTCAATGCAGGAAATCGCACGCCTGACAAACCAGGACAAGTCAGGCATCCTTCGCGGCCTTCGTTCTCTTGAAAGACGGGGATTCATCATGTTTAGGAACGATCCCAGCGACATGCGGAAGCGGCTTGTCTTTCCGACGAGGAAGGCCCGGGAGCTGTCGAGGAGAATCGTGGACGATGTGGAGGCTCTTGAAAAGGAGCTCCTTCACGGAGTCTCTGCGGGTGAGATGCGCATTTTCCTTGAGGTCATGCGGAAATTAACCGACAGATGCGTCGAACTGGGCGCTACGAAATTCCAGCGATATCGTCTCAAGGGCGCCAAGCGAGGATGATCCTTTTTTTGCAAAAAAAGTTGATGGGTCAACTTAAATGCCCGAGGTCGTCAGGCTGCCAATAGAGAGAACCCTGTATTCCATATTGCCGGTACGTACTCTACTGCAGTGATTCGGCGCTGGTGGCTGTTGCCCTTGGAAGGCCGTCGTATGCATGACCGTTTTGCAAAAGCCTTTCCCTCCCTGCACCATCAGCACGAGTTCTACAAGTGGTGGGTACTGGTCAACATCATGATCGGTACGTTTGTAATCGTGCTCAACAATACAATCGTCAACACCGCGCTGCCGAAAATGATGGCGTCTCTGGGCATCACGGTGGACCAGGCTCAGTGGATCATCACGGTATTCATGCTCGCGTTTGCGATCATGCTTCCCACGTCCGGATGGCTCGCCGACCACTTCGGTTACAAGCGTACGTACGCGGCAGGTATGGTCGTCTTCACGGTATTCTCTTTTCTGTGTGCGCTGTCGCGCGACGAAAAGACCCTTATCCTCATGCGCATTGGTCAAGGTCTAGGCGGGGGCCTCATTCAACCGCTCGGCATGGCCATTCTCATGCGCGAATTTCCTCCGCACCAGCGCGGAATGGCCATGGGTTTCTGGACCATCTCCTCAGCAGCTTCCGTGTCTTTGGGACCGCTGCTCGGTGGGCTACTGTCGGACAACTTCGACTGGCACCTGATCTTCACGATCAATGTTCCGGTCGGAATCTTCTGTTTCTTCGCAACCTGGATCATTCAGCGTGAGTACAGGAAGCAGCAGGAGCACTCTTTCGACATAGTCGGCTTCGTGTCCATGGCGGTGTTCTTGGGATTTCTCCTCGTAGCCCTGAGTAGCGGCAACGCCGGTTGGAACGCTGGCGGCTGGACCTCGGATTTCATGATGGTCTGCTATCTGTTCTCGGCCGTCGGCTTCGTGGCGTTCCTGATCACCGAGCTGAATGTAAAATATCCTATTGTAAAGATACAGCTTCTCGGCACCTACAACTTCGGACTCTCGAATGTCGCAATGTTCATATTCGGCGTCGGCATGTTTGGAAGCACGTTTCTCCTGCCACTGTACCTGCAGAATGCGCTTGGCTATACCGCGTTTCAATCCGGCATGGTGTTGCTGCCGGTGGGAATCCTGCAGGCCTTCTTCGGGGCGTTTGCGGGATACATTTCCGACAGGATAAATCCGAAGATCCCCATCATTCTCGGAATTGTGCTTTTTTCACTCAGCTTTTTCCTCAATTCGAACCTTTCCCTTTTCTCGGAGAATTTCCAGATCATGGTTCCCATGTATCTGCGTGGAGTCGCGATGGGAGTCCTCTTCTCTCCCCTGAGCACACTGATCATAGCGCACATTCCTCACAAGGACATGGCGCAGGCGTCCGGGCTCATGAATGCGGTGAGGCAGGTGGGAGGAAGTTTTGGTGTGGCGATTATGCAAACGCTGCTAACGCAACGTATCACCTTTCACACGGCAATTGCGGGCACCAGGATCGATCCCTCGTCTCCGGTGTTCCAACACAGCTTGAGGCTGTTGCGGACTCACGCGATTTGCGATGCCGGATCGTGCTCGCATGATGCTGCTGCCCAGAGCACCGCGATATTCGCGTCTCATTTCTTTCAGCAGATGTTCGTGTGGGGAATCGACGACGCGTTCCTGTTTTCGAGTATTTGTACGGCGCTTTGCATCATCCCAGTTCTCGTTTTAAAAGGGAAAAGGAATATGCGGGAACCCCGCCAGGGAAGGTGAATGGCGCTGTCGGCGGGCAGCATCATCGCAAAGATCCGAGCTCTCCTGAAAATGGTGTCGAACATATACAACACGAGGAATAATTTTGGAAAAGCCTGATGGTCCTGCTGCTACCGAGAAAGACAGGCCCCCAGAGAGGACCCGGAAAATGCCGGGGTTGAGAATTGATTCTGTGGAGATCACCTTCAAATCCATGACCTCCAGGGCAAACATACTTTAGACATCCATCATATGGGTGATGAAACCATTGCAACCGACCACTCTGGTCATACAGATTGGACCGCGACAGATTCTTATATCTTCAAAAGGTTGTGGGCAGGAGATCGTTTAAATTAAGAGATGGCCCAAATCACGCCGTCATCGAATGTTCTGTGGTAACTATTTTGGTAACTACTCCCATCGCGTCTATGGCGAATATGGCGCTTCCGCAGGCCGATTGACAGCCGTGACAACTTGTGACCTGTTTTTATAGCGCATTTAACCCGAGAGAAACGGACAATTGCGCAACGTTTCTGTCGTCTGTCTGTGCGAAGTAAAATCCTTGTTTCTTAGCAATGAGCCATGGTACAATTATACTCTGATTCAATCCATCAATCTTTGTTTCTAAGGAAATCGGTTGATCAGGAAACACCCTAGAAAGGGAGGCTCAAATGAAACATCTTGCAGTACAGCTTGTTGCAGGGATGGGATTGCTGGTTTTTCTTTCACAAACGGCGAGTGCACAATGGAAACAAACCAACGGGCCGCTGGGTGGGCAAATTATAGCACTTGCGGTGAGCGGTAACAACATCTTTGCCAGCAGTGTCCCGCAGAATAGCCGTAGTAAATCTGCTTATACTTGGCCCGGCAGTGTTTTCCTCTCCACAGATAACGGTACAAGCTGGACTACGGTCAATTCCGGTTTCACGAATACCGATATTCAGGCTTTCGCCGTGAGCGGCGGCAATATCTTTGCTGGGACGTGGGGCGGCGGTGTTTATCTCTCTAAAAATAACGGTACAAGTTGGACACCGGTCGATTCTGGCCTAACAAATAAGTATGTTATTTCTTTTGCTGTGACCACCAACGCAATTTTTGCCGGAACTATGGGTGGCGGCGTTTTCCTTTCCACTAATAATGGGACAAGCTGGACGGCGGTCAATTCCGGCATCACAAATGATACGATCTCGTCTCTCGCGGTGATCGGTGGCACTCTCTTTGCCGGAACCACAAGTGGCATTTTCTTATCAACCAATAACGGTACAAGCTGGACCGCTAGTAATTCCGGCCTCACGGATAGTAATGTCACCAGTTTTGCCGTCAGCGGCAGCGACATCTTTGCTGGAACTCATAATGGTGTTTTCCTTTCCACCAATAATGGTACAAGTTGGACTGGTGTCAGTTCCGGCCTCACCGATGGTGACATAAGTTCTCTTGCGGTAAGCGGCAACAATATTCTTGCCGGAGCTCATAATGGCGTTTCAATTTCCAGCAACAATGGTACAAGTTGGACCGCAGTCAATTCCGGCCTCACGAATGGCCAAGTTACTTCGCTTGCGGTTATCGGCAACAATATTTTTGCCGGTACAAACGGTAGTGGCGTCTTCCTTTCCACAAACAATGGAACAAGCTGGACCGCAGTCAATTCCGGCATTGTGTGCAGCATGCTTTCCACTCTTGCGGTGATCGGCGGTAATGTTTTCGCTGGCACTTATCAGGGCGGGATTTTCCTTTCCAGCAACAATGGAACTAGTTGGACTGCCGTTGCTCCTAGCCTTTCGAGTACTGAGGTCAATTCTTTTGCAGTGAACGGCAGCAATATCTTTGCTGGGACCAGAGATTCCGGCGTATTCCTCTCCACGAACAATGGTGCAAGCTGGTCCGCCGTCAATTCCGGCCTTGCGAATTTAAGTGTTTACTCTCTTGCAGTGAGTGGTGGCAACCTCTTTGCCGCAACTCTGGGCGGCGGTGTTTTCCTTTCCAGCAATAATGGCACAGGTTGGACTGCGGTGAATTCCGGCCTCACAGATGATTCGGTATTGTCTCTCGCAGTTATCGGCGGTAATCTTTTTGCTGGAACCGCAAATGGTGTCTTTCTGTCCACTAATAATGGTACAAGCTGGACCGCAGTCAATTCCGGCATCACAAATCAAATTGTTTACTCCCTTGCGGTGAGCGGCAGCAATCTCTTTGCCGGGATAATGGCGGTTAATGGTGGTAGTAGTGCTGGCGGCGGCATCTTCCTTTCTACTGATAGCGGAACAAGCTGGACTGCGGCTGATTCTGGCTTCACTTATGAAGGTTATACTCCGTCTGTCCAGTGTTTTACAGTGAGCGGCAGTACTATCTTTGCCGGGACTCAGGGGCTTGGTGTTTACGTTTCCACCAATAATGGTACAAGCTGGACAATGATTGATTCCGGACTAGTGACTATGGGTGAGGATATGATCACTGGTCTTGCGGTGAGTGGCAGTAATATTTTTGCCGGGACTGAAGGCAATGGAGTATGGAGCAGGCCGCTTTCAGAAATTACGGGGGTAATCAATCGTAACATCCATCAGGCGACGTTAAGGCCATATGCCAGTGGATTCAAAGTCAACGTCAACAACAAAGGTATTGCCCTGCTGTTGCCGGAAACGATGAATAAGGGTACACTATCCGTTGGATTGTATACCATTGCCGGAAAAAGAATATACTCAGCCACACATCTGGCTTATGGAGAAATAGTGAATGTCCCGATCACGGGATTATCAACAGGTACATATCTGATGTCAATACGAGGCAGCAATACTGAGCTGTCTTCACGGTGTGTGGTGACGAAATGAACAGGACGAAGATTTTTAAGGACTCCAGCCCGGTTCTCTGGAAATAGCAGAAAATATGGGAGAAAGAATCGTGGTGACTAAAGTGGTAACTCTTCCCATCGCGTCCATGGCGAATATGGTGCTTCCGCATGCCGATTTGACAACATATTCGCCATATTCAATTTGAAAATAGGGCTCATAACCCGAAGGTCGCTCGTTCAAATCGAGCCCCCGCTACCAATAAAAACAAGAACGGAGAAAAGTGAGGCTCTCCCGTGGTTAATAAAAAAAAGTGCTATAAATAGTGCTACAAATACCCCTCGGAAACAACTATTTTTTGAAAATCGGGCATCCGATATGCCCAAGAACCTCGAATTTTGCTGAAAAATCAACGCCCCAGTAGCTCAGTTGGATAGAGCACAGGTTTCCTAAACCTGGGGTCACTGGTTCAACTCCGGTCTGGGGTACCATAAAGGCGCTAAAATAAGCAGTATTTAGCTGTTTTAGCGCCTTTATCCTTAAAATTTCAACCCGCGAAATAATTAGGTTGTCACGAGTTGACTTTCGGGAAGACCGGGGAATCATGAGAAAATCTCCTTGATTCGGATACCACTCTTCCGCAGCATTAGAACGCAAACGTGCGAGCCATTCCCAAGGTTCGGAAAAAAAAGTAGTATATTTAATATAGCACATCCCGCGAACACGGGTGAATGGCGTTCCCTAACTATTCAAAACGGAGTAATGATATTTTATCGTAAGAGAAGGTTAAGCCCTGAATTAGAGAAAGAAAAATCTATGATATCGTTATCCCTTATAACGCGGTCATGCGTCCTCCGTTTTATATTACACAGCAGGTATCTTTCCATGGACAAAATCTTAACAGCCGCATTTCTTCTTTTCTTGAGTTCTTCAAGTTATCCGCAAACTTATTCAAAAGGCTTCCCCATCGACTTCTGGGTCGCTAAGGCCAATGCGAGAATAAACATGAAGAACCTTGAAAACAAAACCTATCACAAACTTATGCCGGACATTGATTCTACCAATATCAAAGTAGTTTACCAAAAAAACGCCAAGACCCTGCTGTGCTTCGTTTCGATTTTTCACAACCATGGGCACCGGTACAACGTTCAGGCGTTCTCCGCCAAAGACCTGAAGGCGGAAAACGAAATGTTGCTCCCGGATCTTTTGTGGGAAGGTGTCTTGAACAATTCCACCAAGACCTATGTCGGACTCAACGAAGTCAGGCAGGTCATCGTTGCCTTTCCAAATGAGAAACAGGAAAAAAGCGCTAAGGAAAACGTGGTTAAATGGGAGTACTACAGGTATACGCTTTCGTATGACAGTGCCGGGAATAATATCCCTAATATCAAGGGAATACTCATCTGGGGAAAGCCCGTGATTGTTGATACGGTGTCCCAATAGGCAAGGGTTTCCAGGAATCCAAACGAGAAATCTGGTATTTTTATCCCATCCCACGCGAACGTTCCCGCCAATGCCCAAACGTTCCTTCTATTATTGAAAATATAGCGGCTCATGAAAATACGCTTTAACCGTAAAACGCTCAAACCGTCATGATGGAGTATGCTGAATGGGCTGGAAAATAGCCTGATCCCAAGGAAGCGGATTTTGAGAGGTTTATGCAGATGAAGCAGACAGAGAATCTGGTTGAGTGAACCTTTCTGTCTTGATCAGCGACTAATATTCATGGAGTCACTTTTCAGGAGGTTACAGTGAAGCATCATTTCTTCCTTTACTTTTGCATGATTGCCCTGGTCGCAATGACATCGAAAACCGCTTGCGCAAGTTCAATTGACTCAATCGTTATTCAGCCTACTAATCCTACAACCAACGATTCAATTATAATTGAATTCCTAATATATTCAGGACCATGTACTTCTTGTGACCTTCATAGGGATACTGTGTGTATGCTTGGAGACACGGCCATATTCTATTACAGTAGAATTGTTGCATGGTGCAATTTAGTTCGCTGTCCTATAGGATGGGATACGATGCAACCTGTGTTAACAATAGCGGGTCTTCTTAAGATAGGTCCCTTGTCAGCGGGAAAATATGGGGTTTATTTTGGGATGGTTTTTCCAGTTGATTCGGCGGAGAAAGTTGCCGACTTTACCGTAACAAATCCAGCTAATATCAGCCATCCTATTATTTCCAATAATATGAATTTAAGTGTAAAGAATAAACCACTTGCAGCTTACAGCATTCGTGGAGAATTACTTAATGAAAGAGCTAGTCGTTTGACTAAAGGCATTTGCATTGTCAAAACAGATGGTGGCCGCTTTGAAATCAGCAATTTTATAAATTCACGATAGGCTGCCTAGTCTTAATTCTCTTGCACATCCAGTCTTCTCTATTGTAAACT
The DNA here is from genome assembly GCA_035516255.1 of Chitinivibrionales bacterium. Lineage (NCBI taxonomy): Bacteria > Pseudomonadati > Fibrobacterota > Chitinivibrionia > Chitinivibrionales > Chitinivibrionales bacterium. The sequence continues at coordinate 19,789 of DATJAL010000046.1, forward strand.
ATTTACAGCTAAGATCGTCTTTCTTTGCGGCAAGGTGGCTTAAAAATGAATAAAGGAATTATATTTTGGAATAGAATCGATTCTCTTCGTGTAATGGCTTCTTTTTTTGGAGCACCTGGAAGAAAACGATGAAATGCTTTACGAAAACGTGTGTTTGGAGCCTATTTTGGATTGGCGATATTTCTGGGTATTTCTGAAATTTGTCCGTATGTACCCATTCCAATATCCAGCGATTATGCAGGAACGCATTCACCGTTTCAAATAGGTTTAAAAACTGTCTTAACTATCCAAAAGGGAAATCCGGCACGGCGGTGAATACCATAGGCGTGTCTTTTTCTTCGCACAAGCGGGTTTTCGTAAGGAAAACGCTTTTTAGCCAGCACACTTGATTTACCGTCCCATTGCCTGTATATTTAGGAGTGAGGGGCAGAACGCGGAAGGGCATATCCGGAGGCATTGATGACTCTCAGATCGGCAATACTCGCGGTGACGATATGCATCGCTGCGGCTTTTGGCCAGCCCGCAACCACGGCTGCGGCCAAAACTCCTCCTGCGTCCGCCAATACGAACTGGCCTCCCCAGCCGTTTCCAACAGGCATCACCACTATAACCGTTGATTCTGGATACCAGAAAAAGTCAGGTAAAGACAGCGGCGCGACCAACATTATCGTGAGGAGGGTGACCATTTCGGGGCTTGACAGGTTTCTCGATATGTTCCGTTAAAAAAGGGTAAATAAGATTTGCCGCCGAGACACAGAGAGCACAGAGAAAAATAAAATGGAGTTGGAAGTTGAAGGTTGAAAGTTGAAAGCAACGAAAAGCACAAAACACATTTAACTTTTAACTTCAAACTTCCAAGCTTAAACTGTTTGTTATCTCTGTGTTCGTGCCTGGGCGGCCATTCTTCACCTATACCGCCAGCCTCTCCACCGCAATGCGCGTTTTTCCCTGACCCGGTCCATTCTCCTGAAGAAAAAAATCAGGATCACGCCCGCCAGAAACCCTCCAACGTGCGCGCCCACCGCGACGCCGCCGCTGCTCCCGCCGAGCGCGGGCAAAAGTCCAACGACCTGCAGAAGGAACCAGTATCCGAGCATGAAATACGCGGGGACAATGATGCGCGTGATGAAAAAGCCGAGGAACACGAGCATATGGATGGGCGCGCGCGGGTACAGAATGACATACGCGCCCATGACCCCGCCGATGGCCCCGGACGCGCCCACCATGGGAACCGCGCTGTGCGGGTCGAGTCCCATCTGCGTAGCGGCCGCTGCGAGACCGCACAGCAGGTAGAAAAAAACAAACCGTATCGAGCCCATGGAGTCCTCGACGTTGTCGCCGAATATCGCGAGAAACCACATGTTGCCGATGATGTGGAACCAGCCGCCGTGCATGAACATGTGCGTGATCATGGTGTACCAGTGGTGCGTGTTCTCAACAACGCAGGCAAGCCCGCCGCCGAGGGGCACTGCAGTGCCGGGCCGAACAAGCCCGAGCAGTTCGCCGGGCACCAGCCCGTACACGCACAAAGATTTTGCCAGCGTGGGGTTGAAGCCCGCGCCCTGGACAAATATCCATACCGCCACGTTTATCAGGATGATGAGGAACGTGACAACGGATTTATGCAGCGTGGGGTTATCGTCGCGGATTGGAAACATGGATCAGGATTCCTGGAATAAGATTTGCGAATTTTAAAAATATACATGGCGCCCCGCCGCTTCGCGCCGGAGGCCGACCCGACCCGAACTTTGTGAGGGGAGGGGAACGCCAGGATTTTTAATTTTTAGACAATGCAAAATCTACCGCAAACAGCACCGCAATGATATACATCGCCGGGTGCACCTCGCGCCATTTTCCGGTGCACGCCTTGATCACCACGTAGGCGATGAATCCGCACCCGATGCCGCGGGAAATGCTGAAGGTGAGTGGGATGGTGAGGATGGTGAGGAACGACGGAAACGCCTCGGTGATGTCGTCCCAGATTATTTCGCGGACAATGCCGATCATGAGAAACCCGACGATGATGAGGGCCGGTGCGGTAGCGGCGGCGGGCACCGCCGCGATGACCGGCCAGAAAATAATGGAAAGAAAGAAAAGAACGCCGGTGACGATCGAGGTGAGGCCGCTTCGGCCGCCCTCCGACACTCCCGACGCGCTTTCGATGTAGCAGGTGACCGAGCTGCAGCCGAACGCGCCGCCCACCATGGCGGCGAAGCCGTCAACGAGAAGCACGCCGCGCAGGCGCGGCAGTTTTCCTGATTTGTCAAGGAATCCCGCCTTGCCGCCGACGGCGACCACCGTGCCCATGGTGTCGAAAAAATCGCTCAGGATGAGCGCGAACACCACCGAGACAAGGCCCGCCTTGAATGCCTGCGAGAGAAAAGCGGGTGACAGCGGCGCGAGGAGCGTTGTGAAATGCGATGCGGCCGGCAGGGCGACAACGGCCTTCGGCAGGCGCGCGACGCCGGTGACGGACGCGGCAGCCGCGGTCACCGCGATGCCGATGAGGATTGATCCCTTTACATGGCGCGACATGAGCAGCGCGGTGAACAGGAGTCCGAACGACGAGAGGAGCGCGGGCGCTCCGAAACTGCCGAACGTCACCATGGTGGCGTCGCTTTTCACCACCAGGCCGGCCGACTGCAGCCCGATAAAGGCGATGAACAGGCCGATGCCCACGCCGATGGCGCGCTTCATGTTGAGCGGGATGGCGTTCATGATCCACTCGCGCACCCGCGTCACCACGAGGATGCAAATGATGGCGCCCTCGAAAAAGACCAGGTCCATGGCGACCTGCCAGGGTAGTTTCATGGCGATGACTACGCCGTAGGTGATGAACGCGTTGAGCCCCATGCCGGGCGCGAGCGCGAAAGGATAATTGGTGGCCACGCCCATGAGCACCGTGGTGAAGCCCGCGGCAAGACAGGTGGCGATGATGAGCGCGTCCTTGGGAATGCCGGCGGCCGACAGGATGGCGGGATTGACAAAGATGATATAGGCCATGGTCATGAAGGTCACGGCGCCCGCGATGATTTCGGTGGGGACGTCGGTGCTGAGTTCCTTGAGCCGGAATATTTTATCGAGGGTGTTTTTCATGATCCGTCATCCGTATTAAGTTGTAATGTTTTTTCACCGGCGCCTTTATTTCCCATTCGCAATCAAGCCCCTTTGGAAACCGCACGAAATCTTCTTTGCCGAACGGATCCAGTTGAAATATAAATATTTTTTGCCCCGGTATTCCTCGTTTTATCAACGGCATTACGGAGATTTTTGGTTTTTTAAAAAAATCAGGATGTATATTTTGAACGGTAAAATCCGCCCGGTATTTCTTGAAAAGCAAGTGATCTTGAATTAGATATGAATATCCCCGCGCATATCGGCATCATTCTGGACGGCAACGGCCGCTGGGCAAAGGCGCGCGGCCTGCCCCGGGCGGCAGGCCACCGCGCCGGCACCGACGCAACGCGAAAAATCGTTCGTTCGTGCGGAGAGTTGGGCGTAAAATACCTCACCATCTATGTTTTTTCGGCGGAGAACTGGGGAAGGCCGCGCCAGGAAGTGGCGCTGCTCATGGACCTTCTGGTGGAAATGACGCGGCGCGAGATCCGCGAGCTCAACAAGAACAACGTGCGGCTCCACGCCATCGGCGACCTTTCGAAGCTCCCGCCTAAGACGCGCAAGGAGGTGCTCGACGGCATTGACGCGACTAAGGGAAACACAGGCCTCAACCTCGTGCTCGCGGTGAGCTACGGCGGCCGCGCGGAAATCGTGGAAGGCGTCAAGAAGTTCGCCCGCGACGCGTGTGCTAATCCCTCGGTGATAGACGGGCTCACCGAGCAATCGTTCTCGCGGTTGCTCTACACCGCCGATTTTCCCGACCCCGACCTGATCATCCGTCCCGGCGGGGAGAAACGGACCAGCAATTTCCTGCTGTGGCAGTCGGCGTATGCCGAATGGTATTTCACCGACGTGCTCTGGCCCGATTTCGACAAGGCCTGCCTCGAACAGGCCATCGCCGATTTTAACAAACGGGAACGCAGGTTCGGGAAAGTGAAGGAATCCTGATGCTGAACGCTGTCAACCTGCGGCGCCGCCTTCTGTTCGCCGTGCCGGCCATTCCGATAGGGTGGTGGGGCATCAACTCCAACTTTTCGCTGCTTCCCGGCACGCCGTACCACATCGTGCCGGGCATGGTGATCACCATCGCGCTCGTCATCATGGGCGGGTTCGAATACAACAGGATGCTCTCGGTGTTCTTCCCGAGAAACGCATTCTGGCTCGGACTCACATGGCTCACCGCCGAGCTTGTCCTGGACATGTTCAATTTGTCGATCCCGTTACGGTTTTCGATATTCATCCTGCTCCTCATCGTTGCGTTTGAGGCGATTGTGTGGGGAAAAAGGAACTCGGGCCGCTGGCGACGGGCGAGCCTTTCGTTTTCCGCCATGGTGTTCCTTTACATAGCGGGAGTATCGATCCTGTACCTGTTCGATCCCGCCTTCCAATCGTTCTTCCGGCCCTATGGGTCCGAAATGCTTTCCCGGGTGGGGTTCGCCCTGGTGATCGGCTCCATTCTTATGTGCGACACCATTGCCTATTTCGCGGGAAGCATCTGGGGCAGACACCATTACAGCAACATCAGCCCGAATAAAACCATCGAGGGCAGCATTGCCGGTTTTTCCACCGCGTTCATCCTCTTCTCGGTGCTGTGGGTGTTCCTCGGGAGCCCGGCCTATCCCTGGTATCTTGGGATTTTCATGGGGCTCATCGTGGGCGTGTTCGCGCAGGTGGGAGACCTGCTGGTGTCGCTGATGAAGCGGTATTTCAAGCAGAAAAACGCCTCCGAATACCTGCCGGGTCACGGCGGCGTGCTCGACCGCTTCGGCAGCATATTCGTGGCCGTGCCCACGCTCGGACTTTTTCTGCTGGCCTTCGCCACCAACGAATACGTGCAGACCCTCGACGAATACCTCCGTCTCGTGCGCGACAAGCGGTACGAAGAAGCATACGCGATGACCGGCAGGGTCAATATCGAATGCAAAGACCAGGCCGGCGCGGCCGTTTTCTTGCAGCGGGGCGACCGCGCGGACTGGACCAAACAGCAGGCGCACCTCGAATTGAAAAAAATCGGGAAAATCCAAAGATTCAACTATTGGGAAAAGGACTCTACACAGAAATGGGAATGCCAGTCGGCACTGGGACTGCATTGCTTTAAAATCAAGGCGCTTTACAAACTCAACGAGACAAGTGCCGATAAAACCGGCGAACGGGAAGAGTGGCAGACAAGGCTTGTGTGGCTGGGCAAGGGCGCAGACTCGAAGATAAGGATTTTGAGTGAATCGGGCGAGAGCCAATAAGATCCAACGATTAATAATTATAAAATCATCGCGAAGCGGCAAGATCACATTCTGAAACGAAAGCGTTTTGGATCTAAATCGTTATTGAATCTTCTCTGCGGCCTCCGCGTACTTCGACAAGCTCAATACAGGTCTCTGCGGTGAATTTTTAAATTATATGGGCCAAGCAAAAATAATCATCCTCGGCGCCACCGGCTCCATCGGCATGAGCGCCTGCGCCTGCATCAGGCGCTTTCCGGACCGCTTCCGCGTCGCGGCCATGTCGGCCAACAATAACATTGACAAACTGGCAGCGCTTGTAAAGGAATTCAGGCCCGCGGCGGTGTGTTTCGGCGCGTCTGAAAAAGCTGCTGCCCTAAAAGGCATAATGCCTAAAGAGGTCCGCGTGTTTACGGGGGTAAAAGGCCTTGAGGAGCTTGTCGAGCAGGCCGACTTCGACATCCTGTGCAACGCGCTGGTGGGCGCGGTGGGGCTCAGGCCCACGGTCGCGGCGCTCAAAAGGAACAAGCGCGTCGCGCTTGCCAATAAGGAAAGCCTCGTGATCGGCGGCGATTACATCACCTCGCTGCTGCATCAGAAAAAAGGCGAGCTGGTTCCGGTAGACAGCGAGCACAGCGCCATCCTGCAATGCCTTGCGGGATCGGAGCGCGACGGCGTGGAATCCGTCATCCTCACCGCGTCGGGCGGGCCGTTCCGGGAGCAGCCGCTTGACACATTCAAAGACATCACGCCCAAGGACGCGCTCAACCATCCCACGTGGAACATGGGAAAGAAAATCACCATCGACGCGGCGACGCTCGTCAACAAGGGGTTCGAGCTCATTGAGGCGCACCACCTGTTCGCCATGCCCTACGAAAAACTGCGCGTGGTGATCCACCCGCAGTCGGTGGTCCATTCGATGGTGGAGTTCCACGACGGCGCCATCATCGCGCAAATGGGCGTGCCCGACATGGAGCTGCCCATCCAGCTCGCGCTGTCGTATCCGGAGCGGCTGCCGCTTGCCGGCAAGCGGCTCGACCTTGCCAAGCTGCGCGCGCTCACGTTTTTCGAGCCCGATTTCACGCGCTTCCCGTGCCTCAAGCTGTGCATCGACGCGGGAAAGACCGGCGGCACCATGCCGGCCGCGCTCAACGCGGCAAACGAAGTCGCGGTGCAGGCGTTCCTAGACAATAAAATAGGGTTCAATAGGATCGCCGAACTGATACAGGGCGCATGTGACGACCACAAGCCGGTGCCTGTTGACGGAGTGGAAACGGTGGAGAAGGTGGATCGGGAGACGAGAGAGAAGACGAGGGCGAGGATAAGAGAATAATAAAATTCCAGTGGGGGAGGTTTCCCCCTGGGGTGCAGCTTCCGCCGCCTCCTTGACGAAAACAGAAAGAAGGAAGGCGGCGGTGATCTGCACCCACACCCCCTCCGGGGTGGCCCCGGTGTGCCATTGGTTGCAAGATTCACACTGCATTGACAAGGGGCACCCGCGGAGAACGGTTGTAAAGTAAAAGTAATTTGAGCTTCCGCTTCGCCCCCGATTGGAGAATCAAAATTTTCTTTTGAGAACTAAATGCTTGCCGACGCGTTAGGCCGACCCGTGTTGGGGCACGGAATGCCGCGCCCCAACACGGGGAACGCCCAGACTTATATTTTAAATTAAAAGAATACACCTTTTAACAAAAAAGGATTCAATGCTACCGCTCCTCCAAAGCACCCTCGGCGTCACGCTCCTCGCCATCGTCGGCGTTATCATCCTCGGCATCCTGGTTCTGGTCCACGAGCTCGGCCATTTCATCGCCGCGAAATCGTGCGGGATACGGGTGCTCGCGTTCTCCATCGGATTCGGAAGGGCGCTATTGAAAAAAACAATCGGCGGGACCGAATACCGCCTGAGCGCCGTGCCGTTCGGCGGGTTCATCACCATGGCGGGCGAGCACCCGGAGGAAAAGCCCCTGCGGGAGCCGGGCGATTTCACCACAAAGCCGATCTGGCAGCGCGCCGTGGTGGCGATCGCCGGGCCGCTGGCGAATTACCTTTTCGCAATGGTATGCCTGTACTTTGTTTTCATCCTGGGCGTCAAGACGCCCGTATACCTGATGAAACCGGTGGTGGGCGACGTTGCCGACAGTTCGAGCGCGCAGCGGGCGGGGTTTCTGCCCGGCGACAGTATCGTCTTCATCAACGGCAAAAAGGTTTCCAACTGGGAAGACATCCAGCGGGTCCTGTCGCTGCAGGAGCAGCGCAACGAAATCGTGTTCTGCCGCGGCAGCGAGACAAAAACGCTTTTTCTGGTCCTCGCCCGGCCAAAAACAAGCAGGCTTCCCAAGGAGCCGACCGGCGGCCTGCTTCCAGGCTTGCCGCCGGTGATCGGGAAGGCCATTGACACCATGCCTGCGGCCATGGCAGGGATCAGTGCGGGCGACACGGTGGTGTCGATCAACGGCCGCACGGTGCGCTCGTGGGACCAGCTTACCTCCAGCGTGGTGCATTTCGACAGCGCAAAAGGCCCGCTGGCCTTCACGGTGCGGCGCGGTACGAGCCTGGTTTCAATTGCGGTGGTGCCGCGCTACAACAAGACCGACAAGCGGTACCAGATCGGCGTTTTGGGAGCGCAGCCCGCAAAGGTGCAGGTGCGTTACGGCGCGGCGGCGTCGGTGGGAAAAATGCTTGACAAAACGTGGGAATACACCACCATGATTTACGACGTGCTCGCCAAGCTGCTTTCCAAGCAGGTATCGCCCAAGCAGCTTGCCGGTCCCGTGGGCATCGTACAGATGACCGGCATCGTGGCGCTCGGCGGCCCGGTGGAGCTGATGAACCTGATGGGGCTCATCGGCATCAACCTGGCGGTGCTCAATCTGCTGCCGCTCATCATCACCGACGGCGGACTGCTGCTGTTTCTGCTGATCGAAGCGATCCGCAGGAAGCCGCTGCCGGTGAGGTACCAGCTGCTTATCAACCGGATCGCCATCACCTTTTTCATCCTGCTGTTCGCCTATGTCACCTACAACGACATGGCGAGGCTGCCCGACCTTTTCAGGCTCATGACGGGAAGGTAGCATGAAATATTTTTTACCGGTGTTGCTGGCCGGCGCACTCCTGTTCGCCCAGCGGGCAAACGCTTTCGACCAGAAAATAACGGTTCCCGATACCTTGACTGTCCAGCAGGTTCACCAGCTTGATTCGCTGGAGAACGTGATCAAGGTCGAGCAGTGCTGCAACGCCACGCTCGCGGCCTGCCTCAAGAAAAAAAATCCGTGCGAGCTCGCGGCGCGTCTCCATGCTTTCGTGAAATGGCTCGTGGCGCGCAGGACAGAATCGGCCAGGATCACTGACGAGGCCTCCAAGCGGTATGTCAGTCTTACCTCGACGATAAAAGGCACGGTTGACACCACGGTGTTCACCATCGCGGGCGACCCGAAAGCGCCCGTCCTCATTTCCGGATACGTGAGCGCCGTTTGTCCCATTTGCCACTTTGTCACCCACGAGCTGTACGACGCGGTGACGGCGGGGGAGCTCAAGGGCAAGGCAAGGCTCATGGTGAAACCGGTGGGCGAGGGTTTCGCCAACAAGTCGCTTGCCGCCGCTTGCATCATGGGAAGGTTCTGGGATTATTTCGTCGCCATCTCGATGGTCAAGAGCAGGATCGAAAAGGAGACCATTTACAACATCGCCGACAGCCTCAAGTTGGACGTGGCGAAATTCAAAAGCCTCGTCAACGGGCCGCAGGCGGACTCGCTTGTCAAGGCGAGCTCCGCCGAGGCCGGGATGAATGCGGTCACGGTCACGCCCATCTATTTTATCAACCGCGTGCGTTACGCGAGCTACAAGGACCCGGCATGGCTCGTTGACGCGGTTGAGTGCATTTATGATGAAGGTTTGAAGAAAAAGAAATAATACCGCCTTCTCGATTCCGCATTTTCCATCTTTCAAAGCAGTAAGAAAACAGTTTACAACTGGGTGTTTCTTTTTTGTATTTTACCAAATGGGTGGTGATGAGTATGTCCAACAGATAAAATTCTGCTCGATGAAATTAAAAGATATATTCAACGAAAAATAGTTGTTTTCATTTTGATTGTTTAGACCTCACCCCCAGCCCCTCTCCGAATCGGAGAGGGGAGCGTCCAAATTTATTTATTAGAAAAAAGAGTTAGGGATAATGAACATTGCAAACATCCTCCTCGTCAGCATTGACCTGCCGCAATTGAGCAGCCAGCTCGAGGAGCACGGCTACAACCCGCTCGTGGTCGCCGACATCCCCTCCATCATCGACATCGACGTGCCGTTCGCCGTGGTGCTCATCCATCAAAACGCCATCGGCGAGGCGCTCGCCGAGGACATGGAGCGCCTGTATTTCGTGAGCAAGGGCGCGCCCATCGGTGTTCTCATCAGCGACCACACGCACCTGTCCGACGGGCTCACGCGCGCGCTCGACCAGGGCACGCTCGAGCGCGTGTACCTCCACGAAGTGGAAAGCGGGCTTGCCACGAGCAGGATCGACCGCATGTACCTGGGTGCCGGACTCGACACCATTGCGCGCGCCTACCAACAGGCCGAGGACGACAAGGAGCTCCTGAGCAAGGAGATCAGCCTGCGCAACCGCCTCCACGAGCACGAGCGCGAGCTCAACATCATGGGGTCCATCACTTCGGGGCTCGTGGTGGTGGACATGACGGATAAAATCTTTCTGATGAACGAGTATGCCCGGCGGTTGTTGCGGATCGCAAAGAACGACGTGGTCGGCCTTGCGTTCAGGGAAGTGCTGCCCGACAAGGTGTCGCGTCTCGCCGAGAACGCGCTTAAAAGAATTTCCGGCGAATGGAAGCACCACGAAATCAAGAAAATCACGTTCGACGAGACCGTGCTAGAGATCGCCGCCTACCGGATGAACGATTACGAGCACCGCCCGGTGGGCCTGCTCATGCTCATCAACGACATCACCGAGCAGGAGAACACCACGGTGCAGCTTTACAGATCGGAAAAGCTCGCCACCCTCGGCACCATGCTGTCGGGCATGGCGCACGAGCTGCGCAACCCGCTCTCCATCATCAGCGCGCGGTCGCAGATGGCGCTTCGGAAGGCCGACTGGGACAAGGCGTGGGCTGCAAAGACCTTCGAGTCGATCGACGGCCAGGTGAACCGGTGCGCGGGCATCCTCAACAGCCTGCTCGAGTACACCCGCTACAAGGCGACGCAGCAGGCGCTGCACAAGTTGGGCGACATCCTCGACGAGACGCTCACCCACGTGGAATACCAGAGCATTTTCGACGCGATTACGGTGGAGAAGGACTATCAAAACGGACTCGTGGTGTTCGGCGACCGGTCGAGGTTTGTCCAGATATTTCTCAACATCATCCTCAACGCAGCCGACGCCATGGCGGGAAAGGGCGTGCTGAAGATCAGCGCAAGGGCGGACAAGGACTCGAAGGTGCTGGTGGAAATCCACGACACCGGGAGCGGCGTCGACGCCGCGGCCAAGGACCGGATCTTCGACCCGTTCTTCACCACCAAGGACCCGGGCAAGGGGACCGGGCTCGGCCTTGCCGTTGCCTATAAGATAATCCAGGATTCGGGCGGGGAAATATGGTTCACCTCCGAGCCCGGGTCAACGTCGTTTTTCGTGAGGCTCCCCTCGGGGAAGAGAAAGGTATATGAAGGAAAAACTGCTTCTGGTTGATGACGAGGCCGATTTCCTCGACGTGCTCTCGGAATTCCTCGGCGGCGAGGGATACCAGTGCGTCACCGCGCGCGACGGCAAGGAGGCGCTCGAGGTGCTGGCCAAGACGCCCATCGACCTGCTGTTGTCGGATATCAACATGCCGGGCATGAAGGGGTTCGAGCTTATCAAGGAGGCGCGGAGGCTTTATCCGGCCCTCAAGTGCGCGCTCATCACGGCCTACGACGTGCGGGACTACCTTTTCATGGCGAAAAACTACAACATCGGCAACATCATCACCAAGACCACGCCGTTCAATTTCGAGGAGGTGCGGCTGCTGGTGCGGAACATCCTCACCGAGGACGTGTTCGGCCTCGACCGGTACGTGCACGGCGGAGTCAAGAGCATCCAGGTGCGGAACACCAACGAAATCGAGGGCGTCATACAGAACATTGTGGGCGGCATGCCCGACCTGCGTCACAAGCGTAAGTTCCGCCAGGCGCTCAACGAGATCATCGTGAACGCGGTGTATTACGGCGCCAAGAGGGAACGCGGCGACCGTAAAGATTCCTGGCCGCAGGAGGTGACACTCACGCCCGAGGAGGAGATCGTGGTGCAGTGGGGCGCCGACGACGAAAAGGCCGGCGTCGCGGTGCGGGACCAGAAGGGCGTCTTGACAAAAGAAGAAGTGCTGTACTGGCTCGAGCGCAATGCGTCAAAGGACGAAGAAGGCATCTCCATCGGCCTGCTCGACGAGCACGGCAAGGGCCTTTTCATTTCGCGCGAGACCATCGACCGGTTCATCGTGAACATCAAGCGCGGGAATACCACGGAGATCGTGATGCTGAATTACAAGGAGGGACTGTACGACGGGTACCGGCCGCTGTGGATACAGGAATTTTAAATTCGACTGAAGAATAAATATTGAAGTCGCCTGCAAAACGGGCGCTTAAAAAGATAGGGGGTAGTCACATGAAGCTGCGCATCGTGATTTACGGATCGGTTCTCGTCTTGTGCATCGCCGCCGCGCTGGTGGTGGGGTTCAACTTCGGCGACATCATCGCCGGCGACACCTCGGCAAATAAAACGGTTGAGGATTTTGCCAGCACGAACGCGGTACGGCTTTCAAAGAACGCCATTCTGCTGGTAAAAATGGACAGCGGATACGGGGCCATCAAACTGCTGAAATCGGGCGGCCGTTCCGCCAAGGTGAAATGGTGGTACCAGGATGGACTTTGTTCCACCGCCTTCTCCGAAGACGGGATGTGCGGCATCACCAAACTGGTGGACAAAGTCAAGGTGGTGCACGGCAGCGCCAAGAACCGCATCGACAACAAGGGGAGCGTTGATGTGGTCAAAATAAACGAGACAAGCGTGAAATGGAGCGCGCCGGACTGGTTTTATTACGACACCAGGTACGGGATGATGCTGAAGAACGAGGCCGATATCAAGAGGGTGGTGATCAGCGAGCATGATGATTGGACGTATATAAAGTGATTCAGGCCTCGCCGTGGCCTGAAGCATGGCTCCCATTTAAAAAAAATAATTCGATTGAGCGCTTTCCGTTGCCGAGGAACAACGCTAAAAAGGTGAGGAGCAGGTACCTTTATAAAGTCAATCTCACCATTCGTTGACAATAGATAATCCGCAGTCTTTCCTTATCCGCCAGATATGCTTCTGTCATTTTTCAACCGATTGCACCGGCTTATTGAGTTTAAGATACGCTGAAGCGTGATTATAGTTGGATATTTTGATAACGGAAATGTAATATTAAGACAGTTGTTATTCCACAACGTCAACCATGGGGAAGCGTTTTGACACAAGTAAAATTGTTGGCTCTCCTCTATCTCTTTTTTGCGCTTAGCTCCAGCCCCGCCGACGGCCAGGCGCTTAAAGAAGACATGGTTCAAGTTGTTCTCCCGTTCCATATATTCAGATCGTTACCCGCGGACAATATCAAAACGCAGCAATACTTCGAATACAGGTCGTCTTTTCAAGCGCATATCATGGAAATTCTTTCAACAATGAAAATAAGGGCATTGCCGGCGCTTTATGCATCGGCCTTTCAAGCGGCGTATGATCCGCGGAGCATGGAAGATATTGATGATTTTCTGAAATATGAGCCCAAGGAACAGCGAAAATACCTCACTCTTATTCCGGTGGTGCACAATAATATACTGGACCTCCAGGGAGACAAATACAAGATTAAAATCTCGGTAGAGATTTATGCCATGGAAGCCACTGGCAAAATAGGGAAACCGCTCCTTGCGGGAGACCTTGAATGTAATGGAAAATGGCTGGCAGATCAAAACAAGTCAAACTCCGGCGATGAGGTGTTATCTGAAATAAAAGCCGCGCTTTTCAAACAAAAGCAATGGCCGGCACTCACTGCCTATATTCACGATCACGCGAAAGAATTCTTGCCGTTTCCGCAATTTGGAAAGTACCGGTTCCATAAAGAGCAGTCTACGCATTCTTTCGGCCAAGCGTGTAGCATCTTTTTCAACCAGTTTCCTCTTACCTTGAACCAGGCTTCCACCCGGATAGAGAAATCAAATCTGTATATCGTCAACGCAACCCAAAATACGAACAAGATGACGTTTGATTTTGATCTTGGCAATGAAGTCCCGGCGCTCGTGTACGGCTATATCATTGCATCGGATCTCAAAGTAAGGGAGTTGACAAATAAGGATGTCCATATTGAAAAATCCCCTGAAGCCGTTCCCGACGATGTGTATTCCGGTTTGCGGTATCTTGTCGTTGACCTGCCGGGCATCACAACAGGTTCCGTCGTCAGCTATGCAATCAAATACTACGATCGGGCGGCGTTCGATTCAACCGCACTCTGCATTCCCGGCTCGAATACCCATGGTAATCCTCTTGCGCGCGATTTGACCCTGAGATTTTCGAGCGATTCGACGCCGTGGCAACTTCGGGTTTTGCTTCCGTATTCGTCGATGTCCAAAGTCTTCATACAAACCGAAAAGGTGAGCGTGTTGGATTCCTTGGCCACGGGGTTTGGAAAGAACCCTTTTCGTGATGGACTGTTTAGTCCAAGGAACCCGTACGCGGCGCGGCCGAAGGGGTTCGCAAATCTTATTACTGGCAGCATGGAAAAGAGAATATCAGCTCTTACACCGCCGCTGTACAACCCAGAATATCTTTTCCAAATGTTCCTGTATGAGGGATTGTCAACGCCTCTGCCGGTTCCGGCTATGGAACCATTGACGTATATGGAGGTCCCCAGAATTCGCGTCGCAACGGAAACCTCATGGGATTCGTTATACGGGCAGACTCGTGATTCCATATTTTCCCTCATTAATCATCGGAAAAAAGCCTCCTTGCTTTCCGGGAAGGCGCCAACACAAGTCGTTATTGACTCAATGGTTGCAAACCTGCAGACATTTTTTTCAGATAGCCTTCGGTACATGCACGTTTCATTCAGCGGCCACAAGACGATTCCGGAATGCCCGGACACACTCCTGGTCACCCGAATGGGCGATTGCAAGGATTTCTCCACCCTTTTCATTTCAGAACTTCGTTCGATGGGAATTAACGCCGTTCCCGCGCTGGTGAATGCCTCGTGGCCGACGTCAACATCCATGACGCTGCCGTCCTACGATGCTTTCGATCACATGATCGTATACGTCCCGCAATTTTCCTGGTGGATCGATCCGGTGTACCATCCGCTGCCGCCGGCAATCGTTCCGGAATATCTCACGGGGCTCAAGTCGCTCGTCCTTTTCAAGGATTCCGCGAGGATCATGGAGATAAGGTCCAACGAGGATTCGCTCTACCATTCGGTGATATCGTATGAGATTAAAATCGAAGGACAGAACGAAACGGTCGCGAACACGTACGTCGCCTCTTATGAGAAATCGGGCCTTGTTCGAAAGTATCTCCCGCGCATCGATACCACCCGTTATCTTGATTTCCTTTTTCCGGCGGATGATAATGCCAAACGATACTCGATTGATGAGCAGAATTTGCAAATCTCGGGCCTGGACCGACGCAATGGCAGGGTGATCATTCATCGCCGATTCACGGCTCGAAACACGGTCACGATGGCCGGCGGCAACAGATTGCTTAACCTTCCGGAAATGCCGCTGTTTTGGTTTGTTTCCATTGTGGCTTCAAACACCCGCACCTCAGATTTGTATTTTCCTTATTTCCTTTTCTGCGATGTAAAAATAAAATTGTCTGACGATTACACGGCGCTATGGCCAAAAAACACGACGCAGCTTGATTTCGGCGGCGGCCTTCGTGTCGTGCAACTGACAAGCCATGAGATAGATTTTTGTTTTCATGTTAAAAAGGGGATTATGAATCTTCAGGAATATATGGTGTTCAAGCGTGCAATGGATTTTTACAGGAATTTTTTCTCAAATCCGATTCCAATTAAAAGACAATCCGCGAAAACCGCGCAGGGCCGACAGTCGCTTTGAGATTTTTAAGAATTGTCTATAATGAAATAGGGGGGACATTCCGAATTCGGCAGCATCTGGAAGAATGGACGGCAAGCGGCGCTTCCCACCGCCGGCGGTCGGCCACTCATCTTGCATTGATAATCCTCAATTTATCCTCATCCCCCCAAATACGCCTCTCTCACCTTCGGATTGTCCCTTATCTCCGCCGCCTTCCCGCTCAATACGATGCTTCCCGTTTCCAGCACGTAGGCGGTATGCGCAATTGACAAGGCCTTTGCCGCGTTCTGCTCCACGAGCAGGATGGTGGTGCCTTCGCGGTTGATCCGCACGATGGTCTCGAACATGTCTTGCACGAGCGCGGGCGCAAGGCCCATGGACGGCTCGTCGAGAAGAAGCAGTTCGCCGCCGGTGACGAGCGCGCGGCCCACGGCCAGCATCTGCTGCTCTCCACCGGAAAGCGTTCCTGCGATCTGGGCCCTGCGTTCCTTGAGACGCGGGAACAATTCAAACACGTGGGTGAGTGCCTTGGAAACGGCGGCGGCGCTCTGCCCGGCCGAGGCCGCGACTTCGAGGTTTTCCATGACCGTGAGCGGCGCGAAAATGCCGCGTCCTTCAGGCACGTGCGCGATTCCCTTTTTGACAATAAGGTGCGGGGCGATGCCCGTGATGTCCCGGCCTTTGAAGAAGATGGAACCGGAGGCTGGGCTCTTGAGCCCGGACACGGAGCGAAGGATGGTGGATTTTCCCGCGCCGTTTGCGCCGATGATCGCCACGATGCGGCCCGCGTCGACCGAAAACGACACGTTGTCCACCGCGATTATGGAGCCGTACGACACGGAAAGGCGGTTCACCTCAAGCAGCATGGGCGCTGTCCTTTCCGAGGTACGCCTCGATGACGCGCGGATGGGCCCGGATCTGCTCCGGCGTGCCCGCCGCAATTGTTTCGCCGAAGTCAAGCACGACGATGCGCTGCGACACCTTCATGATCACGTGCATGTTGTGCTCAATGATGAGGATGGTGAGGCTGAATTTCTCCTTGACCCACAGAATGGTCTCGATGAGTTCGGCGGCCTCTCTGGGGTTCATGCCGGCGGCGGGTTCGTCGAGCAGCAGCAGCGACGGCCGGGTGGCGATGGCGCGCGCGATTTCGAGGCGGCGCTGCTGGCCGTAGGCCAGCGACGAGCTGCGCAGTCCCGCCTTTTCCACAAGTCCGAATACGTCAAGCAGCTCGCGGCACCAGGCGTCGAGGTCGTGCTCTTTTGTCCAGAATGAGGGCGGATGGAACAGCGAAGTGAGCATGCCGTAGTCCGCCTGGTGCCGCGCCGCCACCTTGATGTTGTCGATGATCGACATGTCGTGGAACAGCCTGATGTTCTGGAACGTGCGGCCGATGCCTTTGCGGTTGACGAGGTGCGGCGACATGCCGGTGATGTTTTCGTTGTTGAGGGCGATGGCACCGCGTTTGGGTCTGTAAATCCCGGTTATCAGGTTGAACACGGTGGTCTTGCCCGCGCCGTTCGGGCCGATGAGCCCGACCAGCTCGCCTTTGTCAAGAGTCAGGTTGAACCCGGACACGGCGCACAGCCCGCCAAAGTAGTGGGTAAGGTCGTTTATGGTGAACAGGGGCATTCCTTATTCCTTTATTTGTTACAGAGAATTCACCGCAAAGGCGCAAAGAACGGAAAGAAATTGAGAGTTTTTATGTTCATAGTGTCCATTTTCTTTTCTTCTTTGCGAACTTTGCGTCTTTGAGGTGAAATTTATTTTTTCTCTTTTGCACCATTTCCTTGAACTTCCACGGCACCAGGAACCCGAACTCCTTTTCCCCCATGATCCCGTCGCGCATGAACCGCATCACCAGAATCAGAATGAGCGGGTAGATCACGAGGCGCCAGCTTTCCAAGTTGACAAGCCGGAGCAGCTCGGGCACCACGGTGAACGTTGCCGCGCCCACGATGCTGCCCGCGATGCTATGCGGCCCGCCGATGTACAGGAAGATGAGGATGTCGAGCGTCTTGAGGAACCCGAAGTTGTCCGGGTTGATGTACCGGCTCATATGCGCGAACAGGCCGCCGGCGATGCCGGCGAAGAACGCGCCCAGCACGAACGCCCACACCTTCTGGAACGTGGTGTTCACGCCCATGCTCGCGGCCGCTATTTCGTTGTCGCGCACCGCAATGCACGCCCTTCCGTAATGCGAGTAGATGAAATTGCGCATCATCCAGAGCGAGAGAAAGAAAAACGCGCCGATGTAAATCGCTCCGGAGAATGCCGGAATGCCGGGGATGCCGCGCGGCCCTCCCAGAACGTCGAAGAACCGCAGTCCGGCGCGGATCACCTCGCCGGCCGCGAGCGTCACGATGGCAAGGTAGTCGCCGCGCAGCCGCAAACTCGGGAACCCGATTAAAAGCCCGAAAACGCCGGCAATTGCGCCGCCGGCAATAACCGCAAAAATAAAAATCAGATGTCCCTCAATCGAGGAGGTTGACAATGCGCTGCCGAACACCGCTTTGGGCGCCACGGTGGTGATGACCGCCGACGTGTAGGCGCCGATGGCCATGAACCCGGCGTGGCCAAGCGAGAACTGGCCCGTGAACCCGTTGATGAGCGCGAGCGACACGGTGAGGATGATGTTGATTTCTATGATAAAAAAGATGCGGGAATAATACTGGAACTGGCGGAGCGGGGAGAGAAGTCCGGCAAGGGATTGGAGAATAATAAATATTCCCAGGACGATAATTAATTTGACTAAATGATTCTTTTTTGATTCCATAATATCAATCTGCATAAAATAATTCTGAATCAGGGCGTTCCCCTCGCCTTCGTCAAGACTCAGGCTCGGGTCGGCCTCCTTGCTGGCTCGGCTGTTCGCCTCGTTGCCGGACCGCCCGAGTCGCCTTCGGCGAAGGGTCGGCCGGCAATTCGCTCTGGCTCACCCTCCAGTCCGCCTAACGCGGCGGCGGAGTTTTTTTTCGTGAACATCTCCTGTGACGCCGAACGCACACATCTTTTCAAAAATGACATTTTAATCTTAACAACTGCTCTGCGCGGGTGCGCCCAACGAATGTTTGAAACTTGCCACGGTCGGTACCCGGCCGCACCCAGGAGAGGGGAGTGCCGAGGATCGCCGCCGCCTTACTGCGTTTTTGTCTTATCAGGAAGGCGGCGGAAGCCGAGGCCGAGGGAGATACCTCTCCCCCAAAAGAATTTATTATTTATCAAACTTTTTCCTGTTCACTCCTGCCAAGTATGCCAGTGGGCTTGACAAGCAGGATTATAATCAAAATTATGAACGCCGCCGCGAATCCTAAATTTGAATCAACAGAATTTGCAAATACTTCGGATATTCCCATGATGAAAGCGCCGATGACCGCGCCCGGCAGGCTTCCGATTCCGCCAAGCACCGCGGCGATGAAGGCCTTCATGCCGGGAAAAAATCCGAGAAAAGGCGACTGGAGCACGCCGTAGTTCATCGCATAGAGAATACCTGAAACGCCGGCCAGCGCCGGGCCAATGGCAAAGGTTATCGAGATGATCCTGTTGACGTCAATGCCCATGAGGCTGGCCACGTCATGGTTGTACGCGACGGCACGCATCTGTTTCCCCATGAGGGTTTTTTCGACAAGGAACCAGAGCGCGAAAAGCAGGACGGCGCACACCGCCATGTTGAGCGCGAACAGGTTGGTGACGGCAACATCGAGGCCGGGAATGCGCACGAGGTCGAATTTGCCTATGATGTCGGGAAACGCGCGGTACTTGTTGTCGAACACGATGGGAAGCGAGCAGAAGTTTTCCAGAAAGTATGAAACGCCGAGCGCGGTGATGAGCGCCAGCAAGCGCCTTTTGCTGCGAAGCGGCCGGTACGCGATGCGTTCCATGGTCACGCCGAGCACCGCGCACATGACCATGACGTACGCCGCAAGCAGGGGAAAGAAAAAGGGGCCGAGCTTTAAGGAAAAAAGAAACCGCGAGCCCAAATACAGGAGCGGCGCAAAGGCGGCGGAAAGCGCGGCCAGAACAAGGAGTTTTAAAACAGCAATCGTTCCCTGGAATACAAGTTTTGTCCTGCGCGACGCGCCTGGCGCATGCGCCTTCGGAAAGAGTTTACGTACAGGAATCCTATCGAACAGCGCCACCATGGTCAGGTACGCCGTGGCCACGGCCATGAGAACGCAGACCTGCGGAGGAAATGCCGCCATGCCCGCGTAAAACGACACCAGGAAAAACGCGATGTACGCGCCCACCATGAAAATATCGGCATGCGCGAAGTTGATGAGCTTGATCACGCCGTAGATGAGGGTGTAGCCGAGCGCAATGAGCGCGTAGATGGTGCCGAGCTGCACGCCGTTGATGAGCTGCTGGAGGAGGTAGGAGGACATGAGGAGATTTTTATTTTATCTGATAAGATTTGTCCCGATGATTTGGGATGATTTTTGTTCAGAATAAACTTACGATAAAATAAATTTCCCCTGATTTCTTGTCATTCAATTAAGGAAGTTAGATTGATTGGTCTGTAGGTCCGCGGGTTAGCGGGTAGAATAAATTACCACGGGTTGATCAAGTGTGCCAATTTTTTTGTTGAAAGCCTCCCGGGGGAGGTTGGCGGGCGACATAATCGCATTTTCCTTGGCGGGTCTAAGGGCCGGCCAGGCCCTTCCATATCTTGAATCTATATTTATTTTCTTAAACCGAATAATTACGGCGCTACTCGTTCCACAAACACCTGCTTCCCATCCTTTATCTTCAATATCACCGCGGACTTTATCGGATTTCTCTTTTCGTCAAACGTAATATTGCCGGACACTCCGGCCACCGGGCTCGTTTTAATCGCCTCTTTCAGCGCGTCCGGGTCAAGGCTGCCGGTCTTTTTAATCGCGGACATGAGAATGACCGCCGCGTCGTAGGCAAGCGACGCGAGCGCGTCGGGCTTATCGTTGTACTGTTGTTTGTATTTGTCAACGAAATTCCGCACCACGGCGCCCGTGTCGTCTTTTGAAAAATGGTTTGAGAACACGCAGCCTTCCACGCTGGCGCCGCCGATCTCCACGAGCTTGGGCGAGTCCCAGCCGTCGCCGCCGCCGGTGGGGACCGAGAGCCCGATTTCCTTTGACTGCTTCATGATCATAGCGTCGGCGGCATAGTAGTTGGGGCAGTAGAGAAAATCCGGCGCGGCCGCCTTGATGTTGGTGAGCTGCGCCTTGAAATCGACCGTGTTGGCCTCGTCGGTAAACGCTTCCCTGGCGACGATCGTTCCCCCGTACTCTTCGAATTTTTTTGAAAACACCTGGGCGAGCCCCTTGTTGTAGTCGTTGCCGTTATCGTAGATGACGGCCGCCTTTTTCGCCTTGAGGGTGTTGCCCGCGTATTTCGCCATCACCATTCCCTGGAACGGGTCGATGAAGCACGCGCGGAATATAAAGTCGCCCGCCTCGGTGACTTTCTCGTTTGTCGAGGCGGATGAAATCATGGGCACGCGCGACTCCTGGCATATGGGCGCGATCGCGAGCGAGTTTTTGGAAGCAACGGCTCCGATGATGGCGATCACACCGTCCTTGCTGATGAGCTTCTGGCAGGCGTTTGCCGCTTTTTCCGGCTGGCCCTCGTCGTCTTCATACACCGCCCGCACCGGCAGGTCCACGCCCCCCACCATGATGCCGCCCGCCTGGTTAACTTCCGCGACGGCAAGCTCCATTGCCTGTTTCGACGACTGCCCGAAGGTGGCGGTGCTGCCGGAAAGAGGGAACAATCCTCCAATGACGATTTCCTTTTTTGATTTTGAACATGAGACGAGGAGTAAAGCGAGAATAGTGAGGATGACGATTTTTTTCATGAAAGGCTCCTTGAAATCAATCACAGAAGAAGTATTTATGGATTATGTTGGCTCATTATAATGATCAACGGCAATACACTTTGTCAAGTTACCAATACTTCACCAGAGTTCCATCACGAATACTGACTCCGAGCTTGCCGTCGCTGCCCGCCAGAATGCGCTAGGCAGGACTGGAGGGCCACGGGGGAACGCCCGGCCTATTTATGAGTTTGAGGCAGATTGTGCCTCTCCCCCGATATTTTATTATTTATCAACAATATCCCTTCTCCGTCAGCCACTTCAGCGCATCGAACGCGGCCATGCACCCGCTGCCCGCGGCGGTGATGGCCTGACGGTAGCGGAAGTCCTGCACATCGCCGGCCGCGAAAACGCCGTCGAGCGACGTCGTGGCGGTGCCGGGATGGGTGAAAATGTATCCTGATTCGTTCAACAAGAGCTGGCCGTTAAGAAAACCCGTGTTGGGCTGATGGCCGATGGCCTCGAACGCGCCGGCGACCTCGATGGAGCTTGTATCGCCGGTTTTCGTGTCTTTGAGCCTCACGCTTCTGAGCAGGGAATCTCCTGCGAATTCCTCAACGATCTTGTTCCACAGCGGCTGTATTTTCTGGTTGCCCAGCAGGCGCTGCTGCATGATGCTGCTTGCTCTCAGGGAATCCCTGCGGTGGATGAGATAGACCTTTGAGCCGTATTTCGAAAGGTACATGGCGTCCTCGACCGCAGTGTCGCCGCCTCCGATCACGGCCAGCGGCTTGTTGCGGAAGATGGGCAGTCCGCCGTCGCACACGGCGCATGCGGAGATGCCGTGCTGAAAGAATTTCTTTTCGGATGCAAGGGAAAGACGCTTGGCAGTGGCGCCGGTGGCGATGATCAGCGAGCACGTTTCATAGGCGGCGCCGCTGGACGAGGTCATTTGAAACGGGTGCTTGGAAAGATCAATGGATTCGATGTCCTCGGTGATCATCCTTGTCCCGAACCGTTTGGCCTGCCCGCGTATCTCGGCCATGAGGTCCGGGCCTGCAATGCCTTTTTTAAATCCGGGGAAGTTTTCTATGTCCGAGGTTATCATGAGCTGGCCGCCCGGAATCCCGCCCGCCTGGAATCCCTCGAACAGCAGGGGAGCAAGGTTCGCCCGTGCCGCGTAAATCGCGGCGGTGAGCCCTGCAGGGCCCGAGCCGATGATGATGAGCTTTTCCGACATTACTTCCTCCGAAAAAGGATTCTATATTTTTTGCGGAATCGTTAATAAAATAATATCGATTAATCGTGATAATCGCGCAATATTTTGCCGGGAAGGGCTTGTTTTGTAAATGCATCAATAATCATGGCGCCTGCCGGTCACGGTACCGTGCCTCCCTACGGGCTCGGCCACTCGCCTCGTTGCCGGACCGCCCGCATCTCGATACGCCACTCTAAAGCGTGGCTACTCCACGACAGGGCTGAATAAGGGGACGGCATGAGGCAAACGGCTTAATTAAGTGCGCGAAGCGCAACTACCTTGCCTCAGGGAACGAAGTGACACAAGGCAAGGGATATGACAATGAAGCACGAAGTGCTATCACCACACCTTGTAGAATGCAATGACAATGCGCTCGACCGCACCCTCCGGTCCGCACTGGCGCGGAACATCCTCCTCTACTTTACAAACACAAATCGACCTTGGGAATGAGTCCAAATCTTCCGTAAATTGTATATCGTCCATGCTTGCAAGGCGGCTTAAAACAGGCGGATGGACAACAAGTACAGAAAATCCGACCAACGGGACTCCGCGGGTGCGCCCAGCGGATGTATGAATCTTGCCACGGCAGGTACCCGGCCGCACCCAGGAGGGGTAGCGAAGGACCGGGCGCGCTTTACGGGTACGAATTAGCTTAAATACGGTGGAGCGCGACCGGGTCTGAGCGAGGGGGAGACTTCCCCCGCCTGAATTAAATTTAATCTATTTTACTTTTTTCAGCGACTATAATATTTGAACATGTTATTTCACTTTTCCCTTATATTTATCATATAGTAGTCCATATTGACTTGTTCAACTTTAAAGTGTTATACTTTTACTAACTATCCACAAGGCGGGGAACCCTATCAAAGGACGGAATCCATGAAACGTATCAAATTGATCATGTCACTGCTGTGTGTCGCGGCGGCAATGAGCACCGCGCAGGGCGCGACCATTTTCTCCGACGATTTCTCCGACTCAAACGCGTCAAAGCTCAATTGGATAGAGCTCGGCCAGAACATGACCGTCTCCTATACCGGCGGCATCCTTACCATCAAGAATGACGATGCAAACTTCACGGGATTCATGATCCATAATTTTTCCGGCACCAAGCCTTCCACGTTTACGCTTTCCGCGCAGATGACCATTACCGACCCGACTTCCAACGGCGTTGGCATGATGTACTGTCTCAACAGTCAATCTCAGCTGAAGGGCTATTCTCTCCAGTTGGGAATCTCACAGTATGTTTACGTGGAAAAATACGACACCGGCAACCCAACGCAGATCGTGCAAAAGTCATCGTCAACGGTGGATCCGACCACTAACGTCATCCAAGTGAGCAAGAGCGGCGACCTGTTCGCCGTGTCGTGCAACGGAACTTATGTGCAGAAATTCAATGACAACACCTTTCCCAGCGGCGACATCGCGCTCATCGTGCCCCCCAAGACAACGGCGAAGTTCGACAATGTGCTCATGACCGATGTGTACGTGCCCCCCGTGATGCCCACGTGCTTCGCCGACTCGTTTCCCACCACCGACCTTGAGGGATGGAACCTCGGCCTCCAGCAGGGAACCATAACGGTGGGCGCCGGCGCGCTTGTCAACGACAACACCGACACCACGTTTTCGAGCATCATCTACAACGACGTGGGTGATTATTCCCACGCGTCCATGAGGGCCGTTGTCACCAGCACGAGCGGGACCGGCATGTACGGCGTCACGTTCGTGTCCGACATCCAGAACGGGGCCAAGACCTTCGCCTTTGTCGTAAGCCCGGACCGCCGCTATGCCATCATATATCCCGACAGCCCGTCGGTGAACACGCGCAATCCTCAGAGTTACATCAAGGGGTCGCTGGGAAAGGATACGCTTGACGTGATACGCTACGCCACGAGGTACGCGTTCGTCATCAACGGCACCGACGTGGGTGAAAACATTCCGGTGCCCGCAAGCTACAACATCGAGGGCGCGGGACTGTACACGGGCAAGAAGACATCGATGACCTGCAATTATTTCATCGTTGGCGGGGACAGCACCGGCGCGAAATGCCTGCCCAGCGCGGTTTCCAACAAGCGTCTCTCGTATCAAGCGGCTGTTCGGCCGGTTCTTGCAAAAGGCTGCCTTATCTACGATATCATGGGGCGCAAGGTGGGGGTGTACGACGGCGTCTCGCTTTCCGCAATGAGACTCGGCAGGGGCCTGTACTTCATCATGCCCGCGGGCGACGCCGCGCAAAACGCCAAGCCGGTGCGCATGCTGCAGATTAAGAATTAATTCGTTTTGAAGGACAGAAATAAAAAGGCCCCGGTTGTCATTACCGGGGCCTTTTTATTTGAATCCTGCAGGAAGAACCCAATCTTCCCGCATTTTAAATCATTACGCCTTAGCCATTGCCTTAAGGCATTTCATGCAGATTTTTATGCGCTTGGACGTTCCGTTCACCTTGGTCTTGATGGTGCGCAGGTTGGGAAAGAAAATCCTTTTGTTGACATTGTGCGCGTGCGAGATGGTCGAGCCGGACACCGGGCTTTTCCCGCACACTTCGCATGTTTTCGCCATTTTATCCTCCTGAATTTTATTAGTATTTCATTTTTAACAGGGGATAAATATAGATTATCCTTGGATGATTATTCAAGAGAATTGGTATGATGGACCTGAATGGACTTATGCCGGAAATTAGCAGGATGTAAATCAACAGTCATTACTTATTTTTTGTCAGTAGCGCTATGATTGAGAAATTGAAACCTTTTTATAATTCAGTATTGAATCCTGTCGCAGATTTTTTGATGCGAATTAAAATTCATCCAAACCTGATAACCGCGTTTGGAGTCTTATTGTCATTAATTGCAGGGTATTTCTGCGCAACAGGGAAATGGTACCTTGCCGCGCTCATTGTTTTTGTCGGTTCGTGCATGGACGGACTCGACGGGCTCGTTGCCCGGCAGGCCGGAAAAACGACCGCGTTCGGCGCAGTGTTCGATTCCGCCTGCGACAGGATCACCGAAACGGCATGGTTTTTCGGAATACTGTATTTTTACCTTCAGCGGCCCGTGTTCGGCCGCGAAGGCGTGTGGCTCTCTTTTCTTGCCATGGCCGGTTCCCTGATGGTAAGCTATGTACGTGCGCGCTGCGAGGCCGCGGCCATCGCCTGCAAACAGGGCCTGCTCCAGAGGCCCGAAAGAATTATCGTGCTCATCGCATGCCTGCTCGCGGGGCCGCGTATCATGGCGTGGGGACTTGGATTGCTGGCCCTGCTTTCATACGCCACCGTGGTGCAACGGCTCGTCATCGCCCGGCGGGCCGATAAAAACGCCGATTAACAAAGAGTAAACCGCATGCTTTTATTGTCCCGTAAATTCTGGCACGATTACCGCACCAATCCCCAGGAAGCGCTGCTGTCGCTCAGCACCAACCGCCGCAGGATCTCCCACGCGGTGCTCAAGTTTACCGTGTTCGTGCGGATCACCTTTTCGGAATACTTCATGAACCACTGCGTCACGCGCGCGGGAGCGCTCGCCTTTGCGCTGCTGCTCACGCTCATACCGCTGCTCGTCTGCGTGTCGTTCATGCTCACCAAGGTCATGGAGGCGCCGCTGCCGCAGCTCGAGAAAATGGTGGCGTTTTTCCTTCCGTTCGCGCCGGAGGCCATCCTTTCACAGGTCAGCGTGTTTTTCGCGAACGCCCAGAAGGTGAAGGGCCTGGGCATCGGCGTGCTCATCATCGTCACGCTGGGCATGTTCGGCACGGTCGAGGAGGCGCTCAACACCATCTGGAAAGTCACACGCTCGCGCTCGTTCTTCGTGCGGCTCCGCACCTTCACCATGGTGATGGTGTACAGCCCCATCCTGTTTTTCGCGTCGTTTCGGGTGCGGCGCTCGGTCATGCTCGATGTCAAGCCGGTGTACATCTTCTCGCTCGACGTACTGTCGTTCGTGCTCATCGTGCTGGCCTTTGCCGTGTTCATCTGGGTGGTGCCCAACACGAGGGTGCGGTTCCGCCACGCGCTCGCTGGCGGCATTGT
Organism: Chitinivibrionales bacterium; assembly: GCA_035516255.1. Lineage (NCBI taxonomy): Bacteria > Pseudomonadati > Fibrobacterota > Chitinivibrionia > Chitinivibrionales > Chitinivibrionales bacterium. Next base: position 46,284 of record DATJAL010000046.1, read on the forward strand.
GGCGGGCATACTGTTCCAGCTGGAGCGCTATTTTTTCTCGTTGTACGTGAGCGTCAATTCCCAGACGTTCACGATCTACGGCGCGTTCGGCCTGTTTTTGTTTTTTCTCATCTCGCTGTTTCTCGCCTCGTGCTTCGTCCTGTTCGGCGCCGAAACGGCATTCGTGGCGCAGAATTTCAGGCCGCTTTTGCGCGCCAAGAAACGCTGGGAGCGCCGCATCAGCGATTACAAGACCTATTTCTGCCTGCGCGTCATGATCGACACGGTGGCCGCGTTCATCCGCAAGAGAAAGCCGCCCACGCTTTCGCAGTTTATGAAAAAGTACGAGATGACCGAGACCCAGGCGCAGGGCATCGTGAACACGCTGGTGCGCGCGGGCTTTCTCCACGTGCTGGGCGCCAACGGCAAGGAGGCATACGTTCCCACCCAGGACTACGCCGGCATACGGCTCCGGGAGATCCTCGACTCCATCGAGGACGAGAACCGGAGGATCCCCACCACGCCCGACGATTTCGCGAAAAACTACGTGGCCGGCCTTATCGCAGGAGTCAAGGAACGCCTTCCCTCGCAGACCGACGAGCTCACGTTTGAAAAATTGGTGTTTGATATCGAGGACGGGGAGGCGAGGGCGCAGCGGATTGGATTAGGAATATGATTTTGGACTGTTGACCGCGAATTTCAAGAATGCGATTGGTGGGGGGAGGCTTCCCCCTCGCTCGAGCCTCCTCGGCTTTCAGACCTGCGGGGTCTCTCGCTACCCCTCCTGTGTGCAGCCCGGGTGCCGCCGGTCGCAAGCTCCACATTTCCGTTGGGCGCACCCGCGACCTGCAGTTGAAAGAACAACCTTAGACTCTCGCCTCTGCGCAGAAATCCACAGGAAAAATATCCTTTATAATTTTATCATATGTTAATATTGCGGAAGGCAGACCGACCCCGCGAAGCGGGGAAACGCCCAGGTTTTTATGTTCTTCAACTATGAGAAGTAAACAATCTTATTTTTCTATCTCAACCGTCAAGAACTTCTGATCAACCCTCTGGTTTTCAAACGCCAACATTATCCAATCATCTGACCTTGCGATTTTCGAGATGTTGAGTTCATCAATGATACCATTGAAATAGCTAGTGCCATCCGATCCGATGGTAAGCGTTGCGGTTGAACTATCCGGCCCTGCCGCCGTAAACGTGTTCGTGGTTCCACAGAGCCCTCCATCAATGTAAAACGTGGTCGTGGCGGAACCCGATCCATCCAACGTCCGCTTGACAGTGTAGAAATGCCACTGGCTCACCCCCATGTCGCGCTGGGCGACGATGCTGCCGATTCCCACGCCCGAAAAAACAGGCCGCAGGCCGGCCGCGCCCGACGCGAGGCTGTCGCCGAAGTAAAACTCCTCGTCGCCGGTGTCGCGCGCCGCGCCGCTTCGTGTTTTAGAGAAAATAACGCCGCCCGGAGCCGAGAAATTCGCCCACACGCATATGGTCATTGCGCCTGTTGCGAGATCGGTGACCCGGCCGTGCGTGGGGATGCCGTCTCCGTTTGCAAACGCGCATCCGTTGCCGACATAGCCCTCAAGCGGCGAAGAAGCCACTTGATCATCTCCGTTTGCGCCGTTCGCCGTTGCGTCTTTGTAAAGGCCGGTCGTCCCCGTGCCTGCCGCATTCTCCTCCAGGTGCCATACGCCGGCAAAGCCCTTGCCCGTGTCGAACACTGCGGCTGCGTTAGAAGCGCTCTGCGTGCCCGGGTTGCCCCAGAACATGCGCACGAAGTGCGCGGCGTTGTCCGGGAGCACCGTGTCGAGGCCGATCCAGAGCACTGCCTGGCCGGCGGAAGAGTCCCACATCGCAACTTCGAAGGGCACTGCCTTTCCCGATTCGTCGGCGATCCGCAGGTCGCGGCCCGCCGCCCGGGCTTGCGCAAACGGGAAATTCGCGGACGACAACCGAAGCGCCGCGCTGAAATCGGTGACAATCGTGGGGACCAGAATGCCTGATGCGGTCGTGTTGATCCGGATTTTCGCCGAATGCAGCCAGCCCGGATAGGGGTTGAGGAACGTGGTGTCCGCAGGCCCGATCGGCACGTTTGATCCCAGCAGCAAGGCGGGAGCGCTCGCACTTACCTTGAATTGTATTTGTTGGAGCGTGCATTGCGGGACCGGACTGAAGGTCACCATTCGCTCGCCGGCATTTTTCGGTTTATAAAAAGTTGTTCCGGATACATACACAGAACCGGAAAGCGGAATCATGCTGTCGGAAAAAATAATGGCCAGTGCCACGGGTTTTTTGAGAGAATCAGGATCAATCGGCATTTTTCCCGCGTTGGAAAGCACGGTGATGCCGTTATGCAGCAGTTGCTTTTCGGACGACAAATTGACTGCCTCAAGGTTGTAGGTCCCGCTTGAAGCTACATGAAATTGATAGACGCCGTTTGAATCTGTCGTGTCGATCAATCCTGCATCGGCAGGATTATCGAAGGCGGGATTGAAACCTGTTGGAATGAACATGACTTTGGTGTAAGGCACGCCATTGCCGTCCGGCGTTACAATGCGGCCGGAAACTTCGGTGTCTGAACCGCTGCCCGCCAATTGGATGGAACAGGAGATGCACCAGGGGAGAATGGCGGCAAGCGCAGAGAGCAGAATTGCGGGAAAACCGCGGATTTTTTTATTATAGGGGGACATTATACTGTTCCGGCAAAAATCGTTTGCCGGCCTCGTTTGCGGATGCCCCCGAAAATCATTTATCAAACCGCAATGCGGCCGGTAAGATCGCGATTCTTCTTAAATATAAAAGAAAAACCGGAGATTTTCATGAATCATTTTTAATAAATTATCGCTGATGACAATGGGGAAGCGGTATTCCGCTGATTTGGGAATAGGAATGATAAAATCTGGGGCCGAGAACGGATAAGAGACCATCAAAAACCGGTTCCATGCCTGAAACCTCATAAGGATATCTCACGGGATTTCTTGCGGCGACTTAAACATGCACACAGGTTTGATTGTATTTTTCCAATGGAATCTATATTTAAAATGAAACAGTCATTCCGATATCATTGTTTACCACTGTCAATCATCCTTGTTGCCGTTGCCTCCTTTGCCCAGCACCTCGACTCCTATTCCCCCTTCTTCGCCGCCTGCTCTCTGTCTTCCGACACCTGCCATTACATCGCGCTGCGCTCGTTCAGGCAAGCGGGCGTCCGCGGGCTCTTTATTGTAAAGCCCGCCACCCTTGCCACGCAAATCGTGCCTGCCGACAGCGCGTGCTGCGCCCCGGCGGCCCTTGCCGATCTGCGCGGCCTTTTCGCGCAGACGGCGTACGCCGCTGCTCTTGACAGCTCGGAAAAAAGCGAAAGGCGGGTGCAGGACGCGGGGCTCGTCCGGGGCTCTCCCGGCCGGAAGGGCATCGACCTCACCGCCGACCTATGCCCGTCCAGGCTGCCGCTCGCCCGGGATTTTTTCACCGGGCTCATCGACCAGTTCCTGCCCACGGAGCGTCCGGTGCCCGTCGCGCTCGCCGTCACCGGCGTGTGGATGAACACGCACCAGGACGACCTTGAGTGGCTGGTCGATCTGGGAAAAAAGGGCGATCTTTCCATCACCTGGATCAACCACTCTTACAATCACCTGATAAGCGACAGCGTTCCGGTGGAAAAGAATTTTCTTCTCAGGAAAGGCACCAACCTCGAGGCAGAGGTGCTCAAGACCGAGCAGAAAATGATCGAGTCCGGCATCACGCCGTCGGTGTTTTTCCGTTTTCCCGGCCTCGTGTCGGACAGTCTCGTGTTCGCGAAGGTCACGTCGTTCGGACTCATCCCGGTCGGGAGCGACGCGTGGCTCGCCAAGAACGAGCTGCCGAAAAACGGCAGCATCGTGCTCGTGCACGCCAACGGCAACGAGCCGTACGGCATCAAGCAATTCTTCAAGCTCATCCGCCAGGAGCGCGACTCCATCAGCGCGGGGAAATGGATGCTCTATGACCTGCGGGAGAGTGTGGCGGAAAATGAGAAGAAATAGATGAGCCACAGAAACACAGAGGACACAGAGAAAAAGTGACGCAGTTCCCGATGGAATTGTATCAATAATAATGGAAATCGGTTCTCAGGCAGCCGATTGAAAAAACATCCCCGGAAAACCGTGGGGTGTTTTTTTTATGGGGAAAACAACTGGCGAAATGGTACCATTGAACAGGGACTGGGCTTTATTGACCAGGTCAGATTCCGGCATTAAAAGGGGGGATATCATGCTGCCAAAACCTTTTCTTCTTATTACTTTTTCATCAATTTTATTGTCAAGCTATCCCTATGCCCAAACTGTCTCGCTCTCCGGCACCGTTTTCAACACCGACAACGTGGCGGTCAGGGGAGCCGTCGTTGCATTGCAGAACGGCAAACTGTCGGACACCACGGACGCAAACGGCGTATTTTCGATCACCGGCAACGTCGGCGTGGTGTCGGTGCTCCCGAAGGCGGGCGTCGATGAGATATCGGTGTGCGGCGGTTTTGTCAGGTTCTCGTTGGTAAATGATGAACAGGTCTTTCTTTCGGTTTTCGACTGCACGGGCAGGATACTCACCTCTCTCAAACAATTCTATAAGGCGGGAAACTATTCGATTGACCTAGGAAGATATGCCGCGCATGGATTGAAAATCATTCGCGTTGCCATGGGTCAGCCATCGTACAGCTTCAAGATGATTGACATGGAAGGAAGTCCGTCCCGGCCGATCACCCAGAATCATGCTCAATATTTGGCTTTGTCAAAAAGGTCGGCGAGCGTGGATTCCCTCAAGGTAAATGCTGTACGCTATTGGCCCTTGTCGCAGGGAGTCAATTCATACAATCAATCCAATATCAATCTGATCATTGCATCGCTGATCGACACCGGCGTGGGCGCGAGCTTCCACGGCGTGCGGCCTTTCCCGGATGACAATCCGTGGAACACGCCGGTTGACAAGGACACCGTGGACCCGCTCTCCGACCGGATCATCGCCGGCATCGGCCTCAACGTGTCGCTGCACCCGGATTTCTGCGGCCAATATAACGGCGGCGTGTGCGGCATCCCGTACGTGGTGGTGACCGCGAATACGCCGAGGTCAACCGTGACGTTCGATTACGCGGACGAAAGCGATCCAGGCCCGTACCCCATTCCGGCCAACCCGCCCATTGAAGGCGGGCCGAGCTCAACCGGCGACCGGCACATCCTGATGATCGACCGCGACAGCTGGATTCTTTACGAATTGTACTCCGCGTATCCGCCGGGGACCGGCTGGACAGCGGGCTCCGGCGCCATCTTCAAGCTCGATTCCGATTCCCTGCGGCAGGCGGGCTGGACGTCGGCCGACGCGGCGGGCCTTCCCATTTTTCCCGGCCTCGTGCGCTACGACGAGGTGGTGGAGCAAAAGGCGGTGTTGCACGCGGTGCGGTTCACGGTTGTCAATTCGCGCCATGCCTATCTTCCGCCGGCCACGCATTACGCAAGCAACAAAACGGCCGACACGCTGCCGCCCATGGGCATGCGGGTGAGGCTCAAGGCAAGCGTCGACATCTCCGGCTATTCGGCCAACATGCAGGTGATTCTGAAGGCGCTCAAGACCTACGGCATGATCATGGCCGACAACGGGTCCAACTGGTACGTTTCCGGCGCGCCCGACAGCAGGTTCGACGACAACGAACTGAACACCCTGAAGCAGATAAAGGGGAGTAATTTCGAGGTGGTGAAGATGAGGGGGATGGTGACGCAGTAAAAATTGCCACAGAGACACAGAGGACACAGAAAAAAAAAGAGTAAAGAATAAGGTGATTATAAAGGATCTTGCACCAAATTAGTGATCATTTTGACAAGTTTTTCAAAGATATTTTCATGACGATGATTGTACCGAAAAGCCATTTCGTTCAGATACCCTGGAAAGTATTCTTTGGAGACGCCGTGGAACT
>DATJAL010000047.1 GCA_035516255.1 Chitinivibrionales bacterium
TTCTTTATTTGGCCAAGAAATGGTAGAAAGTGGGCTTATCCAGAATATAAGGATATGTCAGAGGATGAATACAATTTGATGAAAACTCAATTTCAAGAATGGTTAATCAAAAAGAAATTGAAAGTTAAAGGCAATTTATGACTGTAAGAACGAAACGAAAATCTAACAACGCGCTAAATCATGACCGTCCGCATCTGCAAACTCCCCTGTTTCGCGGGCGGTTGGTTCTTCATACAAGATTCGTGGTTTGCGGCGGGAAAATGCGGTCGTAGTCCGGCATATTAGCGCGGCGTTAGGTGCCAAAATCTGAAGCAATGTTGGCGGAAGGTTCGGGCCTTGGGTTGTCATGCGAAAAGGAGACCGGGAATCAATCGGAGTTCTGTTCCCGTGAAAATGATGAACCGGCGCTGAAGTGCCGGCTACGCGGGTTTAACCCGTGCGATCTGGTCAAAGATGGGGTGTTGCGATGATTCGAATGCGGGTTTTCAGGTGTTCTGATACAGGGTCGTGAGGGGGATTTGTAAGGCATCCTATTTTTTATAGGATGCCTGCCACCGCATGCTTAGCGCTTGAAAATTTTACCCTATGGATATACCCAATGCGTAGAATCTTGAACAAGACCATCCCATGCCATTACATATTTATTCGAACCTTTAATAACCCATGGACAGAAGTTTCCTCTTTGAACTCCGGTTCCAATGCCCTTTGCCAAGCCATTTATGCTCCAATTCTTAGACCACCAAGTAATTTGTGTGTCAGCGGAAAAACTATTGGGCACTCCTGTCTTATAGCTACTGGTAATCGTGTAAATCTCCCATTTCGGATTCGTTGTAGTATCTGTTACCCTGGCGAAACTCATCCAAAAACTAGTTAAGGAAACGAACTTTACACCATATATGTCCAGTCCGCCACAGGCGTACCCATAGCCGGGGCACAGGTGAGAGTTCCCGGAATTATAATCATTAGTATCGTGATCTGCCCCATTTGGCCCGTACATCCACGCGATATGTCCCTTTAAACCGGAACACTGTGAGCACGTGACTGGAAGTAGACCAAAGACATTACCACGGAAATCCACGGCTAGGTTAGTGGGAACCGCAGTAAGTGGGGTCTCCTTTTCACACTGAAGTGGAGTGTCTCTCGGGGCTGGCTTAGGTGCGATAGAATACCAGTGGCTATGACTAAATTCCCACCCATTATTATCCGAACCGAGTTTCCATAACACTTCTGGACCACCGCCGTACTGTACGTCACATCCGGCGGCAATATCTTTGGCGACAGGCGCGGTTCCCGCGTCTGCGATTGTCCATTTGACAGAAGTGTCGTGTGGGACATGCCATGGAATATGCTTGTATATTTTATTGTCATTGCCTAGTACAAATATCGTGTCATAATCATCAGTAACGGCAATATTCACGAGCGTAGGCAGATACCCAGTCCCGGACGCGGATGTGTCATAATTGGTAAATTTACGCCACGCGCTATTTGTCCCGGTCGTAGAATCATATCTGTATACATGGTTATCAGTTCCAATAATATAAACATTTGACCCTGCTGCTATTTTCAGCGCCTGCATTGCATTATGATTTTTGACCGCCGGGATTACCGCAGCGCTCGCGCTGTTTTGACCTGTGGTTTTGACCTGCGTCGGGTTCTGCGAACATGTGACCATCAGTGCCGCTATTGCGGAACCTGAAGCCACGATCATCAATACTTTCTTAAGCATTGAATCTCCTTTGTAAAAAGTTATTGTTCATTTTTTCTCTTGTAACTATGAAAAGAAATCCTGCATAAAGCAAACATCCGAGTCGCTCCCCGGCTCCTTTCTATAGATAGCGTAAAAAGGATGAAACTATCGCAGCCAACAGCTGTGTTAGAATAGATCAGCTGCTTGGAATTATTTTTATTCGCTAGAGATTTACAACAATGCAAGACCAAGAACAGGTAGGGCAATTCGTGTGAGGCTTGAAATGGCGAGAAATTTGCGAGATGATATAATCACGCGTCTTGTGCATGCCCTACATGTGCAACGCTCAGGGGGTTGGCAGTTCTTCAAGTAGAGGCTGTCAACTCCCACTCATTGTTAAACAAACAAATAAATGCACAGAATTATGTCAAGCTATTTCCGCTGACATTCCGCAATGACCTTCTTGGTGTATTCCTCTTCTCGTGCCAGGTCATGGGCCACAACCAGGGCCTCCCGGATGGCCTGGCTCACACGCATAGATCGACTGTGCCCGCCTGCCCTGGCCAATGATGATCTTGCCACGATAGATCGTCGGGCCTTGCTCCCAACGGGTCACGGCCCGCTTGTAGGTCAATCTCAGGGGTTCAAGATTCCGCTTCACGCCCGTGCCTCTTTTCCCTTGTTGGGTGCCATGAGTGACATCCGCGTTGTTGCACCATTTTTGAATCTCACGGCATAACATTTGATGTACTTATCAGTCTCGGCCGCAACAGACCCAGACGGGCGCTCGCCCTTTAGAAATGCAAATAGTCTGTCAACGGTTGCCTTCCGGTTCGCCCCACCGGGGAATACCACAATTTCATCGACTATGTCACGAATGACGTTTCGTATCCGGGCACGAAGTTCATGGTCATGCTTGATCCGGTCACCCTCATCGTATGCTTCGGCAACGGTTTTGACCATATCATGGATGGTGCCTTGGGCAGATTTCAGTTTTATCAATTCCTGTTTCTTTTTGGCAACCACATTGAGTAATGTGTCCGTCTCAGCCGTAAGTTTTGTCAAATAGGACTCGTAGTTGTGCAACAATTCTTTATTGGTTGTGTCCGCAAACTTGGCTATTAATTTCTCTGTACGGCTTCTGTTGTCGGCAATCGTGGCCTCAGTTCCCGAAATGGATTTCTGGAGGTGAATGATGGACTCGGACAGTTTTTTTAACTCGCGGTCGTTGAACAGTGTGGGTAGGTCAATTTCCTTTTTGCATAGACCGAGGAATGATTCCTCAAATTCGTCATATTTCATGGATGTGTATTTGCAGGCAGGTGACCCCTTCTTTGCCTCAGCGCAAACGAGATATCGTTGGTTGCCTTGCCGTTTATCGAGGTACAACATCGACGCACCGCAGTATCCGCAGGTCAAGCAACCAGAAAACAGACTATGGACTTCACCGTTGTGTTGCCGAGGACCCTTTAACGGAGCTTGACGCTTGCTCTGTACGAGATGGAACACGGCGGGATCAAGCACGACGGGATAATAGTTCCGAATCGGCTCCCCGTCAGGAACCCGCTTGCCGTTTACCATCCTGCATAATTGAAGTTCGCCGATCAAAGCTCGGTTGCTCATCATATCTCTCACTGCAGTAGGGTCCCAGGTAGGATGGCGGAACGCGGGGATTCGTCTTTTGTTGAGCTCCCGCGAAATTTTCTCGTGCCCATGCCCCTCTGAGGCAAATTCAAAGATCTTCTTGATTAATTTGACTTTTTCGGGAATGGGGGAAAATTTCTTTTTGGTATCATCATATCTAAGCCATGCGGGGTATCTATGCGTCAATAGTGTGTGGTGATCCTCAACCACTCGTTTTCGTTTCCTGGCCCAGGCATCCGCAACGCGTTTGGATTTGATTTCCGACTCCTCGTGAGCACGGGACATAAAAAGAATGGCCTGAATAGTCGCAAAGGCATCGACTTCCAAAGTTTCGCGGGTATAAAGTTTCTCGTCACACAGGGTCACGATATCAACGCCTAGTTTCAAAATTCGCTTGAAGGTCTCTTGGGCTTCCCCGATGTTCTGCCGTGACAGCCTATCCAGGTTTTCTATCACCAGGACAGACCCGGGCGGGATTCGTCCAGCCTCAGCCGCTGCCAGAAATCTCCCCAGGGCACCCACTTTGGCGTTCTTGCCATGATACGCTGATATGCCTTCATCATTCAGGTGCAGGGTGGTGTCCAGGTGCAGGTTGTGCGCCTTGCAGTACGCAACGGCCCGTTCTGACTGCCGTGCTCCACTTGCACCCAACCGTTGCTCGGGCGTAGAAAATCGAGTATAGCTGTATGCGATTCTTGGGTTATCCATAGGGATGAATCCCTCCCTCCACCCCTATAATATACTCTAGAGGGTAATAGTGATGCAATATGTTATTATAACAACAACCGCGGCGAAGACGCCGCACCCCCTTGGAAAGGGGGAAATTGATCAAATCACTTCTCCCATTGCTTGACTTCTGCTTTGTTGGTCAACATTATTCCGCCCCATGGCCTCTCTCTTAAATCAAGCCAACGGCATGTAGGTACAGCTGTTAGAAGTTGCGATTCCTACATTTTGCGCCACCTGCGCCGCGCCGCCGTCATGGCCGACCACCAAGATCGCAATCATGGGAAAGCCGGATTGGTTTTTAAGTTGCATTGATGAAGCGCGAAGCGTTATTACCTTACTTTGGGGAACGCCCTGATTTCTATATACTATCATTTTTCTTCGTCGGCACAAACAGCGGCACCGGGCACTCCAATGCGCTGCCGATGACGCGGATCAGGTCGGCCTCCTCGGCGGTCACGGTGCGGTCGGCCATGATGCAGGATGCGCATGCGTCAATGATGCTTTTTTTCGCCGCGGGCGTGGCAACGGCGAGCGCGTCGAGCACGGCCTCAAGCTGCGAGGGCCGCAGCGAATCGAACGGCACGGGCTGAACCGCAGCGGCGCCCGGGATGCGCGCCGCGCCTGCCGCGAACGCGGCCAGGGCGCATTCGCGGTTTTGACCATTGCCGAACCAGGCGAGCATCGACAAAAGCTGCATGGCGGGAGAAAATACCGCGGCAAGGCTTACTGCCTTGCCCGACGGACCAGTCATCCCGATGCTCTGCCGGTACTGGCGCAGCACCAGATATCGCAGCGACATTTCGAACATGGTCACGGTGTTGTCGGCCATGATGAGAAAATCGAGGTTTGAGAAAAATTCGTCGGCCTGCGACCGCGAGAGCGACCGCAGCGCGGGCATGGCCAGCGCCAGAAGCGGGAGGCGGTGCTCCGGCTTCACAGCCTGCCCATCATTGACAAGGCGGACAACCTCCTGGTACACCTCGGCATCGGTGTGGCCCTTGAGACGGTCAAGCTGGGCGCGCCTGATTTCTTCCGAAGGGTCGATGAGCAGCGCGAACACCACCGCCCGCGCGCCGAAAGGCTCGCGGCCGCTCTTGACATAGGCGGCGGGAAGCCCGTCGATGAGATCCTGGGCCGCCTGCACGTGCTGCGGCGTGGCCGTCCCCACGGCCTGCACCACCTGCGCGGGCGTCGCCCGCACCGCCGGCGCGTGTCTTTGCGGCTGCGCGAATTTCGAAATGGATATCCCGGCCAGAACGTCCTCTTCATCGCCGCCGGCCGCGGCGGCGGCCGCCGCGGCGGCCAACTCCTTCTTATCAAGCTTGGGCATGGTCACGACAGGATAGGAGCCGTTCCAGTACGGGTCGATGCGTTTGATGCGCGTCGTAAGGTCCGGGTGCGTCGACATGATGGAAGAGAACATGTGCTTGATGCCGTCGGCGAAAAACAAATGGCCCACCGCCTTCGCGTGCGGCGACTCGATGAGCGAGCCCGTGGCAAGGCCGCCCACTTTTTTAAGCGCACCGGCAATGCCGCCGGGGTTGCGGGTGAACTGCACCGCGCTCGCGTCGGCAAGAAACTCGCGCTGCCGCGACACCGCCATCTGGATAAGCCGCGCGAAAAACTCGCCGATGTACCCCACCACCGTGATCACGATTGCGACCACAAGGATGACGAGAATCACCGCGCCGGCGCCGCCTTTTCCCTTTCCGGAGCCGCCCGAGATGCGTATCCTGCTCCCGCTCCGGCCCTGGAAAAAAATGCGCAGGATGAAGGCGCCCACGAGCGCGATAAAGATGATGCCGTTGAGCACCCCGATGAGCCTGATGTTGAGCCGCATGTCGCCGTTGAAGATGTGGCTGAACTCGTGGGCCACGACGCCCTGGAGCTCCTCGCGGCTGAGCAGCGCGGTTGCGGCCCTGGTCACTGCCACGACCGCGGTGCTGGGTGAGGTGCCTGCGGCAAACGCGTTGATGGACCCCTCTTCCATTATGTAAACGGCGGGCACCGGCGTGCCCGATGCGATGGCCATCTCCTCCACGACATTGAGCAGTTTGCGCTCGTTAATGTCCCTGGTGTCGGGCGACACCGGCCGAGCGCCGAGAAGCTCGGCAACGCGGCGGCCGCTGCCGGGACCTGAAAGCTGGCGGACCTTATAGTACGTCGCGCCGCCCACGACGAGTAACACACCGCCCGCCACGGCCGCAAACAGATACGGGTTCCACAGCGGCGCCCACCATTCGACCTTGATGCGGCCATAGGTAAGGCCTGCCGCCACGCCGAAATAAATCGCGGTGATGATCAGCGCCACCGCCACCACGAAATAAAAAACGAGCACTCCGGTATGGCGGCGGGCCTTGTCCTGCTGGGTAAAGAAATCCATGGGTCGCTTCTCAGAACTTTACTTTCGGCGCTTCCCGCTCGGTCTTGTCCTCGATCTCAAACAGCTGGGCCTGCTTGAAGCCGAAGCTGTTGGCGATCAGGACGCTCGGGAACTGCTCGCATTGCGTATTGTAAACCATCACCGCGTCGTTGAACGCCTGGCGCGCGAATGACACCTTGTTCTCGGTAGACGTGAGCTCCTCGGAAAGCTGCATCATGGTCTCGTTTGCCTTGAGGGTCGGATACGCCTCGGCCAGCGCAAAGAGCTTGCCCATCATGCCGCTGAGCGCGGTCTCCGCCGACATCAGCTTCTGCATCGCGGCAGGGTCTCCCGGATCGGCCGCCGCCTGGCTGCGCGCGCTGCTCGCCGCGTTGCGCGCCGCGATCACCGCCTCGAGCGTCTCGCGCTCGTGCTGCATGTATTTGCGGGCCACCTCGACGAGGTTCGGGATCAGGTCGTGCCGCCGCTTGAGCTGCACGTCGATCTGCGCGAACGCGTTCTTGTACCTGTTGCGGTTTGAAACCAAGCCGTTGTACATGGCCACGATGGCGATGATGCCGACGACGATGATGCCGAGGATGATGAGCAGGAGGACGGTTGCCATGGAGGGCTCCTTTCAGAGGATAAGAGAATGCCGATTGTTTGTTCTATGATATCAATTAAATATATGATTTGCCGACTGATCGTCCGCCCGTTTCAGTATTATATCGATAGTGAAAATAGATTTCCCAGTATTTAATTTAAAAAGTGGGTAAATTTGGAGTTACCGGATGGTATTATTATTTTGTTGACAGAATTTCCTAAATGATCCTGGGTGCGGTTCATTTGCGGGGTTTTATCCGAGGGAATCCGTCCTAAAATTGATAACTGGATTCCAAACTGCGCGGGAAGCTTTTAATCGTCTCATCCAAGGTCGAGGCAAACTCTTAATAAAAATTAAACGCTTTACAGGGGGGCATCTCATGTCCAACAAAACCTTTGTATCTCTCTTTATCGCCGCGGCGATAGCCGCAACCGCGTGCCGTGCCGAGACCTATTACCCCGAGCCGAGCCACCGGGTGAAAATCAACCTGGGCGCAACGCCGTGGAAATTCATCAAGTCAGACCCCAGCGGCGCGCAGGACCCGGCCTTCAACGACGCTACCTGGACCGACGTGGGCATCCCCCATTGCTGGAACGACAACGACACCTACACCAACACGCCGGCCGGCACCGGCAACGCCTGGGCGGGCATGTGCTGGTACCGCAAGCATTTCACCCTCGACAGTTCCTATGCCGGGAGAAAGATCTTCGTCGAATTCGAGGGCGCGCACGTGGGGTGCGCGGTGTACATCAACGGCACCTTCATCCCGGGCAACAGCGCGGTGAACCCGCAGGCCACGCACGTGATCGGGTTCATCCCGTTCATTGTTGACATATCGGACAAGGTGAGCTTCGGCGGCGCCGACAACGTGCTCGCGGTGCGCATCAGCAACAACAGCGGCGTGCTGTTCGCCGACCCGAATTTCTCCATGTCGTTTCGGTTCGGCCAGAACGACGGCGGCCTGTTCCGCCCCGTGTACATGCACATCACCGACAAGGTGTACATCCCCGAAAACGTTTATTCGGTGGTGAACAAGTGGGGCACCTGCGTGGGCACGGTGTCGGCGGCCGACGCCTCGGCCACGGTGCGGATCATGACCAACGTACAGAACGAGAGCGGCGCGGGCCAGACCGTGGCGCTCACCACCAAGGTGGTGGACGCCACGAACACCGTGGTTTTGACAAAAGAGAGCTCGCAGGCGATCGCGGCCGACTCGAGCTTCGTGTTCGACCAGAGCGGCGACATCGCCGGCCCGCACCTGTGGTACCCGGCCAACAGCCCGTGGGGCGCCCCGTACCTCTACAAGGTGTTCCATATTGTAAAGGTCGGCGGGAACACGGTCGACGTGTTCGAGAGCCCGCTGGGCGTCCGCGTGATCACCTGGGACACGAACTTCCCTTATATCAACGGCCACCAGCACTACCTGTGGGGCGTGGCCAGCCGGTATGACTATCCCGCGCTGGGGTCGGCGATCCCCGAGGAGCAGCAGTGGCGCGATGTCAAGCTCGCGTCCGAATGCGGCGCCCGGCTCTGGCGGCCGGGGCATTCCTGCCACAGCCCGGAGCTCACCGCGGCCTGCGACGCCTACGGCGTCATGCTCGTGCAGCCCAGCGGCGAGGGCGAGGGGTCGTTCGCGAACGTGACCGGCACCGAGCCCTCGTGCCTGCTCAAGAACGAGTGCCACCGCGACATGGTCGTGCGCGACCGCAACCATCCCAGCATTCTCGCCTGGGAGGTGAGCAACGCGGGCATCACCGCGAGCTACGCCCAGTCGCTCAAGGACCTCGCCAAGCAGTGGGACCCCATCACGCAGCACCCGCAGTCGGACCGCGGCTATTTGCGCGCCTGCCAGGACAAGGTGTCGGACCTCATCTCGTGCTCCTTGACAGGATGCGAAGCTGGACAGAAGCTCAACTCGCTGTGCACGAATTTCCCGGGCTGGGGCGCCGAGGACTGGGGCACCAAGGGGTTCCGGTACGACTACGACAATGAACTGCTTTTTTGCGGAGAATACCTTCAGAACTGGAAAAACGACATAAAAGCCAACGCGTTCGGCCTGGCGCAATGGTACCTTGCGGAATCGCCGGGCGAGACCGGGCTGGGCAGGTCGTTCGGAACGTCGGCCATGGATTTCAGCCGGATCCCGAAGCTGCTCTACCACATCTACAAGGCCTGTTGGATTCCCTATTCTGTCAAGCCCACCGTGTGCCTCGCACACCACTGGAACCGCTCCGGCACGGTGCGGGTGAACGCGTTTTCCAACTGCCCCGCGGTACGGCTGCTGCTCAACGGCACGAGCCTCGGCGACAAAGTGCCGAACCCCGAGTTGACGGCAAGCGACGACAAGACGAACACGTCAACGTCGCTGCCCTACCAGTGCTGGTGGGACACCGTGACCTGGGCGGCGGGAACGCTGCGCGCCGAGGGCCTCGATTCAGCCGGCAATGTGGTCTGCTTTGACGAGAAAAAGACCGCGGGCAATCCCGATCACGTGGTGCTCACCGTTGAACCTGAGCTTGTCAAGCCGAGCGGCGAGGCATTCCAAATCAGCGCCAACGGCTCCGACTGCGCGTTCATCCTCGCCACCGTGGTCGACGCAACCGGCCTCTGGTGCCCCACCGCGACCAACCAGATCAACTTCTCGGTTTCCGGGCCGTGCATCTACCGCGGCGGCGCCAACCAGGACGCGGGCGCGAACCCGGGCGACCCGTACATGCTCGCCGAGGGCGGCATGTGCAAGATCGCGGTGAAGGCCGGCTTCACGGCGGGCGCGGTCACCGTCACCGCGACTTCCACCGGATTGGGCCAGGGGACCGCGTCATTCACCACGGTCGCGGCAAACCCGATCGTCACGCTGCAGCGGCCGGTGCCAGGAAACAGGATCGCCGCAAGCGTGCCCGGCATTTCAGTTCTGACGACCGGAGGCGAGATACGTTATTTCATAAGTAAAGCTGCCTATGCCGAAATTCAGGTGCTCGACGCGCGGGGCAGGCTCATCGCGGACGTTCCGCGCGCGCTTTGCGCCGCAGGCTGGCACCGGGTGCGGCCGGAACAGGCGAAGCAGGCGGGCGCGTCAAAAGGCCTGGCCGTGTATTTCTTCCGCTGCACGCTCGACAACGGATACCGGTATGTCAAGCGGCTCGTCGTGGTGCGGTAAGGTAAAACGTTTATCGGTGACATGATGCCGGAAAGCCTTCGCATTCAGTATTTCTTGGAGGAAACTCTTCTATGAACCAAAAAATGCTTTTATTGATGCTCTCTCTTGCCTTTGCAGCGTTTCCCCAGCAAGACACGATCATGGAAAAAACCGACACCACCGAGGCAAAAGTTGTTGTTCCCGGTCCCGCGGCGCCCGCCGTTGTTACCAGCAACGCGTCCCGGGACCAGGAATATTCCCGCGAAGAACTCCAGACAAAACTCGCGGGATATGCCCGCATGCACAATGCCGGACGAGCCCTTCTCGGCGTGGGCATCCCGCTCACCTGCGCAGGCATTGTCGGACTTGCCGGCGGCATTGCCATGCTGTCCAATGGCCAGCCTTCCAGTGTAGCGCTGTTGATCGTCGGCGAGGTCGGCATCGGCTTCGGGCCAGAGATGTTGATTGCGGGTGCCGTGCTCAACAACATCGGCGGCAAAAAGCAGCGGGAATACGAACAGCGGCTGCAGGTGGGGCTGGGGATAAACGGGATATCGCTTACCTATTTGTTTTAAACAATGGCTGTCTCCTTGACAAAACACCAGTATCTTCCTCGGGCTTATTGCATCCTCACAATCCGGATTAGTCCTTTCTTTGTGCCTTCCGCCCGAGAAAACAGGCACCCAGGCCGAAAATCTCCCCGGGACACTCACCGGTAAAGGTCCTCACCTTCCTGCCGAAACCGGCATACACGCTCACGCCGCAGCCAGCCAGTATCAGCGAAGCAAAGGCGGCCTTATTCATGATGCGCTTGTTATGTACAACAATCCATGGAAGGCCTTCACAAGCGTTGACAAAAATCGCAAAAGACCGTATATTTGCAAAAGGGAGATGTCCATGCCCTTTTTCCAAAAATCCATCAAGACCATATGCCTGAGCGCTTTGCTCTCCGTGATATCCTGCAGCATGCTCGATCTGTTTAATACCGGATCTTCGAGCGGCGGTCTTACCGAGGATGAAGTTGTCGAAGGACTCAAGGCCGCGCTTTCGGTGGGCATTGACAGCTCTTCGTCGGAACTAAGTGCCGTGGGCGGCTACTACCTTAACCAGGCGGTCAAAATCCTTTTGCCGCCGGACGTTTCGCAGGTGATTTCATACGCGGAGCAGGTCCAGGGCGAGCTGGTGGCGATACAAGCCACGCTCGACCTGCTGGGCATCACGGCCTTTGATCTTAATCCGATCATCAACGCACGGGACTCACTGATGTTTTCAATGAACCGCGCCGCGGAAACCGCCGCGCCGCTCTCGGTGCCCATTTTCAAGAACGCGATCACCGGCATCACCATCACCGACGGCTTCTCCATCCTCAATGGCGATTCCACCGCCGCAACGGCCTACCTCAAGGGAAAAACCTATGATCCCCTCGTCGGGGTTTATCAGCCATTCGTGGATTCCGCGCTTCAACAAGTAGGGGCGCAGCGCTTGTGGCAGCAGTTTTCGGGCAATTACAATTCGTTCGCATCGTTCTACCGGTCCCTGCCCTCGACCGTCACCAGTCTGATCGACACCCTGCCCTTTGACACGCTCCAGACCAACCTGGCGCTTTACACGACGCAAAAAGGGCTCGACGGCCTTTTTTACATGGTGGGGCAGGAGGAAAAGCGCATCCGCACCGACCCGGTCGCGAGGGTGAGCGAAATTCTTCAAAAAGTATTCGGGTCGCTGGACCATTGAGCACTGTTGCGTCGCGGATTTCAACACCCATACAAGCATGCTCCCTTTTCTTCAGACACAATTGAACCCGGCGCCGCTGGCGGCCGCTGTTCTGGCAATGGCATTTCTCTGTCACGGCATTTTTGCCGCTTCCCTCGTATTTCCGCCTTACACCCATTCGTACGGCCTGCGAAAGGCCACGCCCAAACACCTGTTCATGTTTTTCGGGCCCGCGACTTCGTTTTCAGACCCGCAGGGACTTGCAACGGTAAAGATGAAAAGCCGTGACGACACGACCACGGTGAAGGACGACGACGAGGTCGTGGTGTACGGCGTCAATTCCGGCAGAAACGAGCTTATTTACAACACGAGCATGTGGGGACTTGCCCTGTACGGCGAAAAGGGCGGCGGCATTGACCAGTTCAGCTCGCCCAGGGGCGTCGCCTGCGACGCGGACGGACACGTGTTCGTGGCCGACTGGGGCAACAACCGCATCGTCCACCTGTTCAACCCGAAGAAAAGGGTGCACTGGGTCTCCGCGTTTTCCGGCGCGCAACAAAACGGTGTCGGGCTTTCGGGCCCCGAGCAGGTCGCGCTTGACGAAAGCGGCCGGGTCTATGTCTCGGACCCCGGCAACCGGCGCATCGCCGTTTTCAACTACGGCGGCGGCCTGCTGCGGTCCATCGCGCCCGCCGGGCCTTTTTCTTTTGTCAACGGACCCGTCACCCTTGCCGTGGCGGATGGGAAAAACCGGTATTCCCACTTCCGCGACGAACGGTGCATTTTCTGCTGCGACAGCGGCGGCAAGCGGCTCTGGAAATTCGACCTCGACGGCAACGTGCTCGGGCGTGCCGGCATTCCGGAGGGGTACGCCGCCTGCTACGGCGCCACGGACTTTTACCACAATTTCTGGGTGACCGACCGGGAGCGGTGCTGCATCCTCAAATTCGACCGCAATCTTGCCGTGCTCGACACTTTCGGCTCAAAAGGCGACGGCGACAACCAGTTCATTGAACCGCGGGGAATAGCGATTTACAAACGCTTCGGCCAGACCTTTGTGGCGGAGAAGAACGGCGCACAATATTATTGGATCGGCACCGACCTTAAAAAAGCCTCTCTCTTGGACAAAACCGGCGGCAGGTATTCGCTTTCGATGCAGGTGACCGATTATACCATCGCGACGCTTTTTTCCGCTATGCGTAAAGACACGGCGTTCTATTTCAAACGGCGCTGGGTCCCTGCGGGAAGCTCGATCTTCGATTTCAGCCTTGACGGCGAAAAACGCGTCCGCGAGCCCGGACTCACGCTTAAAATAGAGCCGACGTATTCTTCGGCGAGCTTTTATGCGTGGCAGTACCCGATGAAGCTGAACAAGTGAGAAACAGGCCAGCAGCATTTTCATACTGATAAATTATAAAACTTGAAAAAGACTTGTATTTTTTTTTCAAATATGGTATATATATTCATAATTCGATTCTGAAAACGCAATAACAAAATCTCATCCATTAAACTTTCAATTATTCACCATAATAGGGAGGTTGTATGAAGAAGTTTTTAGGACTGGTGTGCGCGGGTGTGGTTGCCGCAATGATGAGCGGCTGCGGACTCACCAATCCGATTGGCGCACCGACCATCACGATTTCCGCGATTGGTTCAATTAATGCCGGCACCTTCAAGGATGTCCAGGGCACCATCAAGGCGGACCAGGCGATCACCTCGGTCAGTTATTCCGTTACCGATGCCAATGGCGGCGCAGTGTCCACAATTACGGTAACCGGGCCGTCGGCTTCCAACACCAACTCCATGTCTTTCGACAACACAGCGGCAAACGAGCTCAGGATCACCGTCTCTGCCAACGCGACCGCGGGAAGTTACAAACTGAAGATTTCAGCCACTGCCAGTGCGACTGCCGACGCGTCCTTTGATTTTACGGTTGGCGGAAACACCGGAACAGGGGTAACGACCAATGCGGTCACCATCGGCTCATACGGCAATTCTCAGTATGGCAGCTCTGTTGACCTCGATGCCAATCCTCCGGATGTTATGCTTGCCACTGACGCAACCGCGTCGGGTTCCGGTGTTGACATCGTTGGGACCTATTCTTCTTCTATGTCTGCATTCAGGGTATTCAACCCGGTGTACGCGGCGAACTCCAGCGGCATCAATGCTTTTGCTAACTGGCAGAATCCGGCCGCGACACAGATCTGCAAAGAGACCGGCACCGCCTTCGCATCCATAACGACCAAACAACAAATTCAATCTCTCTTTAACGCCGCGTCTGCTTCGGATAATGTTTCGTGCCAGCAGGGCGATGTTCTTATTGTGAAGACCGACCAGAATGCCTACGCGGCGGTTGAGATCACTTCGTTTGATGCCAGCACGTCCGGCACTGCCGTACTTACCGTTAAATATTAGTTTTTTGACAAAGGATTATCATTCGCAAGGCACCTTTGGTATAGGGGTGCCTTTCTTATTTTTATTCACAAATAAATTTGCGTTAGCGGCTGCATCGGATTGATTTTTACAATGACCGCGTCGTGCAGGTACTTTTCAGGAGCGTCGTGTATGGCCAAAATCAAGCGAACCATCCTTGCCGCGTCCATCATTCCCTTTCTTTTCAACTGCCAGACGCTGACCAATTTCTTCATCTCCGACGAGCAGGAGGTGGAGCTCGGCGACAAGTTCCAGGCGCAGATCCTTTCCGACACGGTGGATTATCCCCAGTACAAACCCGGCATTCTGCAGCACGACAGCGTCATCGGCTATGTTAATGCCATGGGGCAAAGGCTCGCGGCCGCCCAGAAGGACAGGACGAACATCACGTTCACATTCAACATCATCGCCAATGACACCATCATAAACGCGTTCGCGATTCCGGGCGGCCACATTTTCATCTATATGGGAACCCTGAGGGCGGCCAACAGCGCCGCCGAGGTCGCCTGCGTGCTTGCCCACGAAATCGGGCATGTCACCATGCGGCACGGCGCAAAACAGCTCATGAAGTCCGAGGCTGTGGGCCTGGTGAACACGATCCTTTTCGGCAGCGACTCGACCTCGATCGCCAACGCCGTGGCCCAGGCGTGCGAAAACATGGTCTTCCTCAAGTTCAGCCGCGACGACGAGTCGCAGGCGGATTCCTGCGCCGTCAAGTACTCGACCGCGGCGCAGTACAACGCGTACGGGATGATTCACTTCTTCCAGACGCTCATGGCGAAATATCCCGACGGCAACGGCCCTTACGAGGTGCTTTCCGACCACCCGGCCACCGCGGACCGCATCACGGCGGTGCAGCGCATCATCGGCAAGACCGCCAATGTGCCCCCCGACGACACGACATGGACGTATCCCGCCGAATACGCGGCGATAAAGGCGAAGTTGTAAATTTTATTGGCTTGTCAAAAAAATCACCGCAAAGACGCAAAGGACGCAGAGAAATTAAAATAAAGAGGACATTAAAAAATTTTAAAGCACAGGTTCTCTGTCACTCCCGCGAAAGCGGGAGTCCATCTTCTTCCATAATACTATTGGCTTGGATTCCCGCTTTTCGCGGGAATGACAAACGCAAACCAGGAATCATAAGTAAAGCAGGAGGAACCGCATGAAAAAATCGCCCTTCACCATCGTCATCGTCATTCTTATCGTCATTGCCGTTTTGATCGGCGGCGGCATTGCCGCGATGTATATCCTGTTTCCGCCCGACAGGATTGCCGCCATCATCGTGCCGCCGGTGGAAAAGGCCCTCGGCAGGAAGGTGACGCTCCAGAAGGCGGGGATCACCCTGTTCCCGCGGCTCGGCGTGTCGCTTTCCGGCCTTGAGGTGGCGAATACGGGCCGCGAGGGATTTTCCGGCGAGCCTTTCGTTTCGGTGGAGAAATTCACGGCCGCTATCGGACTCATGTCGATCTTCAAGGGCTATCCGGAGATAACCTCGATTCTCATCCGTAAGCCGCAGGTCCGCGTGGAGACCGATGCCAAAGGCGCGTTCAATTTCAACGACCTCGCGGTGCTGGCAAAAGACACGACACAAAAGCCGGAGGCGACGACGCAGGGCCCGCCGCAGCTGCCGGTGCCGGTCACGCTCAAAAAACTCTCCATAGAAAACGGAGAGATCGTTTACAACGACCGCAAATCGGGCAGCCAGGTCATCATCGGGAACATGAACGAGACCGTGGCCGTGTCCATGGACAAGGAACTGAAAAACATAACGACCTCCGGCGATCTTGTGCTCACCGACGTGTCCGTCAAGACCAAGGAAATTAAAAAGCCGCTTTCCAACCTGAAGATCACCCTGTCGCACGACGTCGCGGCGAACCTGGTTGATGCGGGCGGCACCGTGACGGTGAACAAGGTTCGGCTGTCGCTGCAGAAAATTTTCCTTGAAGTAAAGGGAACGGTAAGCAAGGCCATGACGCCAGCGCCCGAATTCGACCTCGCGGTGGCGTCCGACCCTATTTCCGTCGCCGACGCGCTCAAGGAAGTGCCGGTTGAACTGGTCCCCCTTGTCACAAAAGTTTCGGCAACCGGAGCGATTGTCCTGGGCCTTGCGGTCAAGGGCGTGCTCGCGGCAAAGGGCCCGCTGCCCCTTCAGGGCCGTCTCGAGCTCAAGGACATCACCATGAAATACGCGGGAATGCCGCAGGCGATAAGCGGCCTGAACGCGGACATCGCCTTCACCGACAACAGCCTTGCCATAAAAACCATGAAAATGCAATTCGGCACCAACCCTATCGACATCCACGCGACCGTGAACAATTTCAAGAAACCGTATGTCGACGCGGCCGTGCTCGCCGACATCAAGCTCGGCGAGGTCAAAGACATCGTGGCGCTGCCCAAGGACGCCATGCTTGACGGACGCGTGACCGCCGACATCAAGGCGCGGGGCGAGGCCGACCCGGCCGACCCGACCAAGCTCGACCTGAAGGGGAATGTCGACCTCCAGAACGTGCGCATGGTGTGGTCGCCGCTCATCAAGCCTGCCGAGATCTCGGGCGGGCTCACCATCTCGACCGTTGCCGTGGGACAGAACATGGCGGTGCGCATCGGCTCCTCGTCGTTCACCATGAACACCACCATCAAGAATTTCCTCTCGCTGCTGCTTCCCGACAAGACCAAAAAATTCCCGCGCACTACCGTTGACTTCAAGATGAACTCGCCCTATCTCAACGCCGACGACATCCTGGCGCCGCCCAAGCCCGAGCCGAAAACAGAGCCGCCCGAAACGGGCGGCGGCTCAAGCGAGCTGCCCATCGTTCCCATCCCCGCGGACATCAACGGCCTGGTCACGGCAGGCAAAATCATTTACCACGGCATCACCATGGACCGCCTTGTCGCAAAAGTAAAGGTCATCAACGACGTCGCGCTGGTGGACTTCACCACCGGGTTCGCGGGCGGCACCATCGGCACCGTGCTGAACGCCGACATGCGCAACCCGAAGAACGTCGTGGTCAAGAACACGCTCACGGTGAAAAGTGTGGAGGTCAACGACCTCATGCAGCAGTTCGGCGGATACCTCAAGCCGGTCACGCCGCTCAACAAGGAGCTTTCGGGCATCAACAAGTGCCTGTTCGGCCGCATCAACCTGCAGAGCAGCATCACCGGCAGCGGCGGCACCACCGACGCGCTCATGAAAAGCCTCGCGGGCAACATCGGCACGCAGATGGCGAATGGAAAAATCCAGGGCGCGCCGGTCCAGAAGGTAATCGGGAGCTCGTTTTCCTCGTTTACCAAGACCAATAAGCTCGGAAATTTCGACGCGATCAATATCCAGAACCTCTCGGCCGCGGTCAGGCTCGCCGGCGGCGCAGCACAGTTCGATAATCTCAAGATCATGTCGGACGTCGCCGACTGGAACGCGCATGGAAAAGTCGGGTTCGACGCGCTCATGGACATGGCGGTCTCCTCGAGGCTCAACAAAAACCTTTCTGCCGTGATCCTCGGCGCGGAAGGCGCGGTGAAAAGCGGGCTCAAGGGCGTCCTGAGCCGCACCTCGCTCGCCGGCGCGTCGGGCCTGCTCGATCAAACGAGCATCATCCCGCGCGACAAGGACGGCCGCGTTACGCTCAACTTCGGCCTCGGCGGACCGGTGGGCAGCCCTAAAATAACCGGGCTCTCATTCGGCGCGGGAAGCCCCGGCGGCACCCAGCGCGTTGCCACGCCCCAGCAGCAGGTGCAGCAGCGAGCGCAGCAGGTGATTCAGCAAAAAAAGCAGGAGGTGCAGCAGGCGGTGGAGCAGAAAAAACAGGAGACCGTTAAGAAGGTGGAAGACCAGATAGGGAATGCGGCAAAAGGAAAGTTGAAGGGGATTTTCGGTAAGTAAGAATTATATTTCTTGACAAATAGTTTGTGCGGAATAAAAATCCCCGCGGGGTGAGGCGGGGATTTTTATATTTGCAAGAAATTATCTTGCCAAGTTCTTCAGCAATTCCGGAATCTGGTTCAATTTGTAAACCACCGGCTTCCCGTCCGGCGGGATGTCCAGATACAGCGGCCCCAAAACATCTTGGTTGATGAAACAGCCTTTATTTTCTTCAGAAGTGATGCCGCCGTAAATGGGCATGCTCAGGCCGTTGGGGAAGGAGTCGTTGACTTGGTAGAAGACGATGGCGCGGTATTCGTTGGGGGTTTCTCTGTTACGAATGCATTTGTTGATGCACCATTTACCGTCAAGGGAGAATTCCCAGTTGTCTGCGAAATCATCTGGTTTGGGACATTGAAGGATAATGGGCTCAATTTTAATGTCAGTTTTATCAGCATTCCAGCGGACGGAGAAAGGCTCTGGCCATTTATCAATGGCCATTTCTCCTATAATGATATTTTTTAAGAAATTGAACGCTCGTTGATGAACTCCGTATTGGAATTGTCTGTCAGTCAGCTCTTTTGTAAGATCATCATCTGGTAAAAAAGCAATATCCGTTTTTAAGAGTACTGCATTTTTCCAAGTTTTTTGATTTTTCTTGTCATACGAAACAATCAAACAACTGTCCTCTTGCTTTTTTAAAATAAAACAAAAATACAGCTTTTCTATTTTTGCGACCGGGTCATCTTGTGTAAAATCAAATACGGAAAACGTCTGAGGGCCTTCTGCTTCATTTACACTGCAATAGACAAATTTATCCTTGGCCACAATAGACAAAAAAGCATTGATGAAAGTGTTTCCATTAAAAGAAGCCATCTTCCTTATTACCTTTTTTAACTCCGAATCAACCATTATCGCCTCTCTCAAACCACTCTTGCACCACATAAATCTGCCACTTTCGTCAGCGCCAAAGACGCCTGCATAAGCACTCCCTGGGGAATTTTCATCGATAATTTTGCATGTGACATGTAATTTTTCATCTATCGACGCAAAAGCGAAAGTCAGGCTATTTGTTATGCAAGCAAATTTGTTATTTTGTTTCAAAGAAGCTGTTGCAGTCAATCCATCTTTCACCTTTAATTCAATTGGAGTAATTTGACCATTCATAAATGAGTTCCCTTTTTCTTTATACTTTTTCATAACAAATGCATGTGATTGTGAACAAATTATTAATATGGAACAGATAAAAAGTAAATTTTTCATTTAATTTCTTAAGTAACCTAACCACTTCTTATTTGCTATTTATTCGATTCTCTTTTCAAGGGTACAGAAGGAAAAGAAGAAACCCTTTCAATCATTTTAGTAACCTGATCTTTTACATGCGATTTTACAGTATTAATCCTGCTATCCTCAACCCATTTTTTTTCTATAAATTTATTTTGTAAAACTTCCCCATACTTCTCCAACCTCTCCTTCCCAATCACCATCTTCTCCCCCTTATCATCCTCCTTCCCCACCCCCAAATACCTCATCGGATTCACCACCGCGAACTGGTGCCACGCGTCATACCCCACCTTTTCACTCACCATTTCCATGACAATGAACAGGTTCCTTAAAATATCGCCCACGCCCTTCTGGTTTTCCCGCTCTATCATGTACCAATCGGTGCCGATGATGATCTTCTTTTTCAAATTGGTGAATTTGCCGAGCAGGTAAACGATGTTCTTTGCCACGAGTTTCTTACAGTCGATCATTGAATATTGCGCTTCCATGTCAAGCAGGTCCACATCGGTTTCCCTGTTTTTAAGCCGTATGTCCGATGCATAGAGGTCGCTTCCTAAATGAAAATAGGAAAGATCGGTATAGAGGTTTTCCTTGCTGTCGGCAAGCTCCGCTATTTTTTTTATCCAGGCATGGTACAAGGTCGCGCGCATTTTCTCGTTTTCAGCGGTCTTCTCTATTGCCTCGCCTTTTGGAAAAATACCGGGATTTACCGGATATAGCGCTTCGATGTCCTCAAATACTCCCACCTGGCACCAAGTATCGTATCCCCCGAAATGAGCAAGGCAAAGACGAAGACTGGGGAATTGGTTCATAACTTTTTCCCAGTTGGCGGGCGCAGCAAATGTGTCCGTAAACCAGTATTCGGTGCGCTCCAGGCTGCTCGGGTCTGCGCTAATCGCATCGTAACGCTCTTTTTCTTTA
Organism: Chitinivibrionales bacterium; assembly: GCA_035516255.1. Classification (NCBI taxonomy): domain Bacteria; kingdom Pseudomonadati; phylum Fibrobacterota; class Chitinivibrionia; order Chitinivibrionales; species Chitinivibrionales bacterium. The sequence goes on from DATJAL010000047.1 coordinate 20,376, forward strand.
CCAATAAGACCTGGAGCGGATTGGTCGTATTTGGCATAACAATAATAGTCCGCGCCCGCCATGCCGCCGCGCGAGCAATGGGTCATGATGGGCACGTCACTGCCGCACTCCTGATAGAATTCTCTGAGCTGGGGATATTTGATAAAATCACCGGGATCATAGCCCAGCCGGGGATAGGTCTTCACGCCCCAGTAAATGCCGGACTCATTATTAAAAAACAATGAATCCAAAGCTTCTTTATTCGTCATGATGGTATTCTTTAAGATTTTTTCCCAATTTTTTCCGTCATTCAACTTTTCATCAGGTACCATCATCGTTGGCTCGTCCGGTCCCGACTGCAACGATTGCTGGTAACGGTAAAAAGCGTGTTTGGCGATTATTTCCTTTGCCTGGTCGGCCGCATACGCTTCGGCGTCCAAGCCGCCGCAGTGCCGCCGCGGATCGTAATGATAAAAGAGAAAGAATTCCAGGGGATACTTGACTGCCGCGCCTTCGCTGAGTTTTTTCTGCAATTTGTAATCTTCAAACCATTTTATTTCATTGGATTCGAGCTTACCGTCTTCCGAAACGCCCGTACCACCCGGAATTTGGTCAATGATATGGACAAATTCCTTGGCGCATAAATCCGTATCTTTTTCAGAATTAAAAGTCATTATAATCATGTCGGAATTCACCGCAGCTCCCGGCTTTTTTTGTTGCCGTGCATTGAACTGTTCCCACGCTTTTTCCAGCGAAAAGTCCTTGTCTCTCGTGGCCTTTGCAAAAATATGCCTGTAACGCGGGCTGTATCCGGTGGGCTCAATAACATGCCCTTCTATCCGCTCGGGCGCCTCCCACTCGTATCCTGTGTCATCCTTTTCGGGCGGTAAAACATACGCCGCGCACCAGTCGTTGATATAGACTGCCTGTGTGCCCCAGTCAATGGTGACCGGTATATTCCACCGGCCCCAGTAATGCGCCAGCGACATATCCATGAGCAGCGCTGCGTTGAACATGGTGAGCGGGCAGTTATGGTAATAATATTCGGTTGGCATATAAAATGAATCTTTAAATGATTTATCGGTTTCGGCGCCGAGACTTCGGAGCTTTGCTTTTTTCCCCGCCTCGGTTAGTGCAGCGGCGTTATTTCTTTTCTTTAATGCCTCATACTCTTCCTCATCCATAACGGCCCAGACCATGTCCTCGCGCATATCCTGGTCTTTCAGGTCATGCTTGTAGACTCCGGCGATAAGGTCGGTGCTCAGCACCCCGATTTTCCCGAGCCTTCCCGTGGTAATGGTGCCGATCACCCCTCGCGCCATTTCGTTTGTTTTTTTTCGGCTGCTGCACGATCGCTCTTGTATAAAAAGATTCAGCACAGGTATCGCATGAATGGCCTTGGTCAGGATTCCCCATTGCAGCGGCATCGGGCAGCAGTTGTTGCTCTGTATATGCATATGCGCGTTGAAGAAAAACCGCCACGTCGGCTGCTGCACCGCATGGCTGGTACCGGTCTTTGTGGGTTGGACATTGCGGCTGGGTATCCATATGATTTCATCGGGCTTGATCTGATCGGACGCACCATATTTTTCCCTGACCTTTTGATTATTAGGATGGTTGTAAATCTCTGCCCAATTTTGAATGACGAAGTGCTTGACAATAGAATCATTCGTATCGCCGGACCGGACTATATAATTATGGCCGTATTTCTCAGACATGCCTTTTCCCTTTTGTCATTCTTTCGAAGGCTGATAATTTATATACACCGGCCCGGGCGGAACGTCCTTCACGGTCAATTTGCCCTCGTCATCGGTTTTCGCTTTTTTCGTCGACCCGTCCGCCAGATAGATTTCAACTTCATGATCTTTCATCAACTGACCATACCCGTCCACCAAAATCTTTTCAAACGAATCCACGAACCTCAGCAGCCCGCTTTCCTGCTTCACCCCGACTCTTACTCCGTCAATGACGATCACGAAAAAATATTCCGGGTGCCGGTATTTGTTGTTGTACGGCTTTACCTCCGCCTCGGTCGGGATCGCGCCTGCGTCGCCATAAACGAATTCCCACGAAAGCTCCATTGTGCTTCCGTTTATTTCGGTTGGAATGGTGCATACCGGATCGTGGTTGCCGTCTTTGTCGTATTCGTAAATGGCGATGAGCGCCTCGGTGTTGTCGGGCAGGTCCTTGAACCTGGCCTTGAGTTTGACAACGTCGCCGCGGCGGACTTCCGTGCGGTCCCATTCCATGCTTTCCACCTGGACGGGCGGGCCCGCCGGGACCTGGTTGGATTCGATGGAAAGCCCGTGCTTGGAAAGCTCCACCTCGAGCAGGAGCATGTCGTTGGCGTCCACCTTTGACGGCACGGCGATTGCGCCGCGGTAGCGGTTGGCGAATATCTTGTCGGACTTTTTTTCGAGCGTCTTTCCGGAACCGTTCTTGAGCTTGATTTTTATTTCCGCGCCTTCGCCCACGAGCGCGGTGCGCACCTCGAACGGCGCGTCCGCGCCGGCCCAGGCGCGCCTGCACATCCAGAGCGCGTAGATAATCTGCGACTCGAGCTTGATGCGGTGTTTCTGGTCGGTGTGTTTGGTAAACTGAGAATCCATGATATCCTGCCTGGCGCGTCGAGAAGCTACCGATTCTATCCAATCAGAAGCGGCTCCAACCGAAATCCTGTGACATTTAGAAACAAAACGTCACTTTACTTATACCACTTATCTTCGCGGGGGCACGACCTTGAAATACATTGACACATCCGATTGGCGCAACTCGTCTGACGACCGTATGACCTGCCTATCGGGCAGATCTTTTTTCCAAGTAAAATCTAATTTTTAGGCGTGCGTCGCGGCAGTGACGAGGATCACATATTAAATTAAAATACGGCATCGGCGATTGTTATGGAAAGGCAAGAAAAACTCCACCACAAAGAACGAAGAGCACATCGTATGGAAGCCTTGAACATGTGCCGAAAGTCGGTTGATGAGTTTGCAAAGAAAAGGAGGATGTTCCGCGCCAGGGGCGAGAGCGGAGGCCGTCGCTGGAGCGCGGTGCTGCCCGGACGCCGTCTTGTTGGGGAGGTACGCGAACCACCCCAACAAAACCTAGCGCCGTGGCGGCCCGAGCCGAAGGGATAGAACCGGTGCCGTGACCGGCAGGCGCCATGATCATTAAGCTGGTTATAAGACGGGGTGGACTTGCCTTACGCTTGCTGCTTATAATCCGCAAGGAATTTCCCCAACCTATCCATCGCAATTGTCAACTCATCCACGGCGGGAAGAAAAACGATCCTGAAATGGTCGGGCATGGGCCAGTTGAACCCGCTGCCGTGCACGATGAGCACCTTCTGCTCGCGAAGCAGGTCGTAGGCGAATTGCATGTCGTCTTTGATGTTGAACTTCTTCACCTCGAGCTTCGGGAACACGTAGAACGCGGCCTTGGGCTTTACAAACGATATTCCCGGGATCTTCGCCAGCGCGTTGCAGCAGGCGTCGCGCTGGGCGAACAGCCGTCCGCCGGGCGCCACGAGGTCCCGGATGCTCTGGTAGCCGCCCAGCGCGGTCTGGATGATGGACTGCGCCGGAACGTTGCTGCACAGCCGCATGGACGCGAGCATGTCGAGCCCTTCGATGAAATCGGCCGCGTCCTTCTTGTTGCCCGACACCACCATCCAGCCGGCGCGGAACCCCGCGATGCGGTGGGTCTTTGAAAGCCCGCTCATGGTGATGAACAGCACGTCGTCGGCGAGCGTGGCGAGCGAGGTGAACTCGTTGCCGTCGTAGAGGATCTTGTCGTAGATCTCGTCGCTGATCACGATGAGCCCGCGCTCGCGCGCGATGTCGACGATTTTCTGCAGCACGTCCTTCGGGTACAGCGCGCCGGTCGGGTTGTTCGGGTTGATCACCACGATGGCCTTGGTGTTTTGCGTCAGCTTTTTCCGTATGTCAACAAGGTCCGGCAGCCAGCCCGATTCCTCGTCGCACAAATAATGAACTGGTTTGCCGCCCGACAGGTTGACGGCGGCGGTCCACAGCGGGTAATCGGGCGCGGGCACGAGCACCTCGGTGCCGTTGTTGCACAGGCCCTGCATGACCATGACCGCGAGCTCGCTCACGCCGTTGCCCGTGTAAACGTCTTCAACGTCGACGCCCGGCACGCGCTTCTCCTGGTAATACTGCATGATGGCCTTGCGCGCGGAAAACAGCCCCTTTTCGTAGCAGTAGCCCTCGGTTGCGGGAAGGTTGCGGATCATGTCATGGATGATCTCGTCGGGCGCCATGAGCCCGAACGGCGCCGGGTTGCCGATGTTGAGCTTGATGATCTGCAGCCCTTCTTCCTCTTCCATGCGCTTCGCCTCGCGCGGCACCGGCCCGCGGATGTCGTACAGCACGTTGTCAAGCTTGCTTGATTTTTGGTACTTAGGCATATGTAATTCCCCTTCATTTTATCTTGATTAATCTGGGCGTTCCCCCGCCTCGCGCAACCGCACGAGGCGGGGTCGGTTCTCCTTTCGGTCTCGCCTTCGGCTCGGGCTGCCACGGCCCCTGTATGCCTGCCGGCGAGGGCCGGGCAGCACCGCGCTCCAGCGCGGCCTCCAGTCGCCCCTACCGCGGCGATAAAGTTCTAATTAGTCAACAAGTTCCAGAAGCGCCCATCGAAGCGATAGAGACGTAAGAAATATATATCAGGGACATGTTGTTTCACCTCTTATCAAGGACGCCTTCGTTCCGAATGAACCGCTCCGTTTTTTCCACAAAATCGGCCTGGGATATTGTATCTTATCAATCGCACTTTTCCATAATAGACATATCGCCGAGGCGCCATGAAAAATCCTATCTCGATTAAAAAATGCTGTTTTCTTCAATTACTTTCCTTTTTTGCAATCTTGCAGTTGAATGTTCCCTCTTTTGCCAACCCTAACGGCCAGGCATGGTCCTTGCTTATTGATAATAAGCCCATGGAAGCAAAGGAACTGTTTTTAAAAAACACAACAGACAAGGACAAAACCGTGCGCGGCGAGGCGTTCCGCGGGCTTTCGCACATCGCGCGTTTCCTCGGCCAGGAGGAGGACGACGCGCGTTATTATTTTCAGGCGTGCCAGAACGACAATAACGTGCTCATGTTTTCGGCGGGCGTTCTCAACACCTACGTGTTCGGCCGTTTCGCCACGGGCAGCCAGATCAAGGAGGGCTACCGCCTGATGAGCGACCTGGTGAAAAAGCCATCGATTTTTTCCGGCGAATTCATTGATCTGCTCGCCGAGCGTTACGCGAACGACGGCGACGTCAATGCCGCGAACCGCCTGGTGGACGGCATGGGCGCGATCCGCAAGTGGATGTTCATCGGGCCGTTCGACAACATTTCGAATTCGGGTTACAACAAGGTGTATCCGCCGGAAACCGAAATCAACCTGGCAAAAGTGTATCCGGCCAAGGACGGGAACAAGGCAAAGTGGAACCCGCTTGACAACACGGCGCCCACGGGCTGGATCTTCACCGAGCACCACTGCGAATCGCGCAACGCGGTGCTATACTATTACAGCACCGTGGAGTGCGACGAGGCGCGGGAGGCCATTCTTGCGTTCGGCGCGTCGGGGTCTTTTAAAATTTTCCTCAACGGCGTGTGCGTATGCGCCGATTCGGTGTACCGCAACACCGGCGCCGACGCGTTCATGCAGCGGGTGACGCTCTGCAAGGGGGCGAATTCACTTCTTGTAAAGCTCTGCCACGAATGGAGCAGCCGGCTTTCCGGCGAGACAAGGCTTTCCAATTTCTTTGTGCGGTTTCTCGACAAAGGCTACTCCCCGCTTAAAAATATTTCCTATTCCACGGTCCCTGCCGCGCCGGCGCAGCAGAAAACCGTTGTCTCCCGCCTGGCGCCGTCGCCCCTGATCGACACCGTGACGGGCGCGCTCTCCGCACGGCTCGCGAAAAATCCCGGCGACATGGACGCGGCGCTTTCGCTCATGCTCGCCTACAACGGCATGGAGAAATTCGACGAGGGCCAGGTGCTTGCCAAAAGCTTCCTCGCCAAATTCCCCAAAAGCAGCCTGTGGCACCAGCTCTACAGCGAATCGCTCACGCGCTCGAAGAAATACACCGACGGCGAAACCGAAATAAAAACGGCGTACACCCTCTGCCCGCTCAATGAAGCGGGCTGGCAAAACGAAATGCAGATCATGCAGCAGACGTCCGAGCCACGCAAGGTGCTGGACTTCATCGCCTCGTCGCCCGCGGTGTTCCGCTCGTCGCTTTCGGCGCTGGTGGCGGAGCTCTACGCCAATTACCAGCTTGAAAACAAGGCGGACGTGCTCAAGATTGTCGCCGACATTGAACAAAAATACGCGCTCAACCAGACCGCGCTCATGGTGCTGGCCGGCGTGTACGTGCAGGACGGGCAGGTCAAAAAGGCGGAAACGCTCATCAGGGACTTTCTTGCGCACCAGCACACAAGCACGCTCATGTACAAGACGCTCGCCACACTCGCGCTCAAGCAGGGCGACATGGGGAAGGTCGCCGACATCATCCAGGAAAGCCTGAAATATTCCCCCCACAACGCAAGCATGTATTACCTTCTCGCAAGCCTCAATTACACCGCCAAAAATTTCTCCGCGGCGCATGAGAACATCGAACGGTGCCTTGCCGTGATGCCGGCGGACGCCGACGCCTTGAACCTCAGGGGCAACATCGCGCTCTCGCTGGGCAACAAGCAGGAGGCCAAACAGGCCTTTACCGATGCGATAGATTTCACGAGCGACGATTTCAACGCGTGGGACAACCTGCGCGGCCTCGACGGCAAACCGCCGCTCGAATCGCTTGCCCCGCTGCCGCCGGTCGACAGCCTGGTCAGGGCCAGCGAACAATGGCCCTACCGCTCGCATGAAAACGGCGCCGTTTTGTCGCGAACAAAGGATGTGTTCTATTATCCGAGCCGCTGTTCCCGCGAGCGGCACTTTCTCGTGGTGTATCTGGGCACCCAGAAGGCGATTGACGCATGGAAGGAACGCGACATCGAGTACAACAGCTATTTCCAGGTCATGCACGTCGTCCGCGCCCTGTCGTACCGGGCCAACGGTTCGCAGGTGCAGGCCGACGTCCACGAAGGGAAGGTCGTGTTCAAATCGCTGCAGCCCGGCGACTGCATCGTGCTTGAATGGTCGCTCAAGAACTTCTACACCGGCGACATGGCCGGCCAGGTGCACGGCAGCCAGGAGTTCGACAGAAGCCACCCGGCGTTCGACACGAGGCTGCGGCTCATCATGCCGGCAAACGACACCATCCCCTATCACGTGTTCGGCGATTCCATTTTGGTAAGCACCTCCACGGCCGGCGACTACCGCGTCACCCGTTTCTTGCGACCCGCGTATAAAAACGCGCTCGACGAGACCTTCACCGCCACAGACTGGCCGGCCAAGGAAAAAGTGAATTACTCCACCTTTTCCGGGTGGGCCGACATCGTGAAATGGTACGACGACCTCACGCGCCGTAAGCAGGACAACACGCTGGAGCTCAAGGCGCTCGCCGATTCGCTGTTCGCCGGGTGCGCAACGGAGCTTGCGAAGGTGGAGAAGGTCCACGAGTATGTCACGGGCAACATCCGCTACAGCTACGTGCCGTTCAGGCAGTCGGGCTGGATCCCCCAGGACGCGCACGACGTTCTCGCCACGAAGATCGGCGACTGCAAGGACATGGCGTCGCTCGGCAAGAGCCTGCTTGACCGCGCGGGAATCCCGTCGTGCCTCGTGCTCGTGAACACCGAGATCCGGCATTTCGACGGCCACGCCTGCGTGGGCCCGGATTTCAACCACTGCATCCTCTGCTACACCGTCGCCGGGCAGGACCGCTTCCTCGACTGCACCGACAACAACCTGCCGCTTGCCACCCTGCCGCGGCAAGACCAGGGCGCGCTCGCGCTGGTCATCAGGCCCGGCACCACGGGCACCATCCTGCTGCCGATTGACAAACCGGAAGCACGCGCGCGGAAAAGGGCCATCACGTCGGCGCTCGACGACAAGGGCACGCTCACGGAAAAGGCGGCCACGCTGCGCACCGGCGTTTTCGCCGGCTCGTTCCGCGACAGCTACCGGTTCCTCTCCGAGGAGAAACGCAACGCCACGCTGCACCAGAGCCTTGCCCAGCAGTATCCCGACATCTCGCTCGACACGTTCTCGCTGCAGGGCCTCAACACCGTGGGCGACACGCTCACCTACAACTACGCGTGCACGGCGCGCAACACCGTGACCTTTTCCGGCAGCACCGCGATTTTCCCCCTGCGGATTTCGGACAATATCCAGCCGAACGAATATCCGGTGGAGGAAAAGCGCACCTTCCCCATCGACATGTACTGGGCATGGTACGATATTTCGTCGTGCGAATTGTCGGGCGAGCTCACCTACCCGGCGGCGTGGCGGCCCATCAGCCTGCCCGACAATGTCTCGGCGGATTCGCCGTTCGGCTCGTACCGCCTCGAGTTCAAGCGCAAAGGCAATACGCTGTATTATAAGCGCACCGCGGTCATGAATTTCACCACGGTCATCCCGGCCGGCGGCCACGAGCAGCTCAAGGCGTTTCTCAACAAGGTGTCGAAGGCGGACGCGATTCAATTGTTGTTTTATACAAAGTAAAGATAATAAAGATAACCACAGAGACACGGAGGCACGGAGAAAATAAAACAGTTTAAAGTTGGAAGTTGAAAGTTGAACGTATTGTCGCTTTTAACCTCCAACACTGTGCGGTATCTCCGTGCTCTTCGTGTCTCCGTGGTGATTTTCCGAAAGAACAAACAATATGCCTCATTCCGATATTACTTCGCCGAAGCGCATCGCCGGTTTCGTCCTCGAATCGACGACAGACATTCCCGAGCTGCGCTGCACCGCTTCGCTGTATTACCACGAAAAGACCGGCGCGCGGCTGCTCCATTTGCGCAATGACGACCCCAACAACCTGTTCTCCATCGCGTTCCGTACGCCGGTGAGCGATTCGACCGGCGTGCCGCACATCCTGGAGCACTCGGTGCTCGGCGGATCGCGCAAGTTCCCGCTCAAGGATCCGTTCCAGGAGCTCCTGAAAGGATCGCTCCAGACGTTCCTCAACGCGCTCACCTATCCCGACAAGACCGTTTACCCTGTGTCAAGCCAGGTGGAGGCGGACTTCTTCAACCTCGTGGACGTGTACTGCGACGCCGTGTTCCATCCCCTGCTCACCGAGAACACCTTTTGCCAGGAGGGATGGCACTTCGCGGCGGAAAGCGAAAACGGCCCCATCGACATCAAGGGCATCGTCTACAACGAGATGAAGGGCGTTTTTTCCGATTTCGCAAGCCACGTGGAGCGCAAGACCGTGTCGCTTCTGTTCCCGGACACGCCCTACCGGTTCGAGAGCGGCGGCGAGCCCGAGCACATCACCGGCCTCACCTACCGGCAGTTCCGCGCCTTCCATGCGCAATATTATCATCCGTCAAACGCGTTCATCGTGCTTTACGGCAGTCTCCCTCCCGAAAAGACGCTTTCCTTTCTTGACAAAAAGTACCTTGCCGCGTTCGATAAAACCGCGCCCGACGCCGTGATCGCACCGCAGCCTTCCTGGGATGCGCCGCGGAAGGCGGTGCTCGACGCGCCCGCCCCGGAAAAAGACGACGGTTTCGCCACGGTGGCGCTCGCCTGGAAGTTCGGGCTTTCCGCCGACCCGGTCGATTCACTGGTGGGCAGAATTCTATACCAGTACCTCATGGGCACCGAAAGCGGCCCGCTCAAGCGCGCGCTCATCGACAGCGGCCTGGGCGAGGACCTCGACGACCTCTGCGGGTTTGAGACCGAGTTCGTCCACGGCATTTTTGCGGTGGGCCTGCGCAAGACCAGGCCCGAGCACGCGGACGCCATCGAATCGCTCGTGCTCGGCACGCTCAAAAAGCAGGCCGAGGCCGGCCTCGACGAGGCGCTGCTCGAGGGTGTGGTGCGCCAGACCGAATTTCGGCTCCGCGAAATCAGCGACGCGGGCCGTTTTCCCTACAACCTCATCCTCGCCGAGCGGTGCTACCGCTCCTGGCTGTACGGCGGCGACCCGCTCGCGCACCTCGCGTTTGAAAAGCCGCTGGCCGTGATCCGCGAGGCACGCGCCGGCGGCACCGGCTGGTTTGCAGGAAAAATCCGCACCATGCTCCTTGGCAATCCGCATTATCTCCGCATCACGGTGCGGGCGTCGTCGGAAATGGGAAGACGGCTCGAGACGCAGACCAGCGAGCAGGCGCTTGCGCTCACCAAAGACTTCACGGCCGAGGACCGGCGCCGCGTGGCCGAAGCCACGGCACTCCTCGCGGCCGAACAGAAAAAGCCGCAGTCGCCCGAGGCGCTCGCCTCGCTGCCCAGGCTGCGCAAGTCCGACCTTCCGCTCAAGAACCGCGAGGTTCCCGCTCTGCGGACGCGCTGCGGCGGCGCAGAGGCGATTTTTCATCCGATCTTTACATCAGGTATCGCTTATCTCGACCTGGCGTTCGACTGCCGCCAGGTGCCCCCCGGGCTTTTGTTATACCTGCCGCTCTATTCCGAGCTTTTGCCGCGGGCAGGCGCGGCCGGCCTTTCGTATGAGGAAATGTCAAAACGGCTTTCGCTCTCGACCGGCGGCGTGAGCGGCTCCATGCTGTGCGAGACCGCGGCCGGCACCGGGGACGACCTCGTGTTCAAACTGTTCTTGCACGCGAAGGCGCTCGAGGAGCGCGGCGATGAAATGCTCGGCATCGTACGCGACCTGCTCACGGCGCCCGACCTTTCAAACGCCAAGCAGATCCGCGACATTCTGTTTGAGGCGCGAAACGACCTCAACGCCGCGATCATCGCCAACGGCCACCTCTTCGCCGCGACGCATGCCGGCGCGCAGCTTGCCCGCTCCCGGCATGTCGACGAGCTTCTCGGCGGCGTTGCGCAACTGCGTTTCCTGGACAGGCTTGTCAAACAGGACGACCCCGCGGCGGTGGCCGAAAAAATGCTCGCATTGCACAAGCTCATCGTGAACCGGGCCGCCTGCACCGTGTCCGTCACCGCCGGCACTCCGGATGTTCTTGCGCCGGGCATCGAACGATGCATGGCCTCGCTGCCGATTGTCACGGTGTCCCCCGCGGCCATCACGCACGCCGAACAGACCGGTTACACGGGGATCGAGATCAGCTCTTCGGTCAATTTCGTGGCAAAGGCCTGGAAGCTCGGCCCGTCCACGGCCGCCGACGCGGGCGATTTCCTTCTGCTCGCCAGGAACCTTTCGTCGGGGTATCTGTGGGACAAGGTGCGCGTCGAGGGCGGCGCCTACGGCGGCATGGCAATGGTGTCGGCCGGCCACCCGGTGTTCGAATGCGCGTCGTACCGCGACCCCAACCTTGGACGCACCCTCGAACATTTCGAGAAGGGCCTGCAGCAGGCCGCGGCGGGGCTCGCGGCCGACGCGGTCGAGCAGAGCGTCATCAGCACCATCGGCCGCATCGACGCGCCGCACACGCCGCATCAGCAGGGGTTCGGGGAGACCGTGGCGCTTCTGTGCGGCCGCACCAGGGAGTTCCGCCAGGCACTACGCGACGCCGTGCTGTCGGCCTCGCCCCAAAGCATGCAAAAAACCGCGCGGATGCTCCTTGACAATCCCTCCTTCGCGGTCACGGTGCTGGGGAGCGCCGCGGCGTTTGACAATGCGGAAAAAGAACGGGTGTTTTTCAAGCGGGAAACGCTGTTCGACGAAAGGGCCGCCGCGGTATGAAGCCCGCCGTGGCCGCGCTGTCGTCGACCTGGCGGAAATCCCCCCTCGCGGTCATCATGCTCCTCGCGATCCTCTTCCGGCTTTTCGCGTTCGTTTTTGCCAAGGGCTACGGCATGCACGACGACCATTTCGGCGTCATCGACCTTGCCCAGCGCTGGCTTGACGGAACGGAACACCCCTACGGCCCCGGGCAGGGATGGCTGAGCCCGTTGTACCCGTGGCTGCACTTCCTGCTCTTCGGCCTGCTGCAGAAATTCGGGATCTTCGATCCCCAGGCGAAAATGTACGCGGTCAGGTTTTTCCACGCGCTCTATTCCCTGCTCACCGTCTACTTCGGGTACAAGACCGTTCTGGTCGTTTCGGACGAAAACAAGGCAAGGCTCGCCGGCCTTCTGCTGGCGATTTTATGGCCGTTTCCATTCATGGCGGTGCGCAACCTGGTCGAATTCGTGTGCGTGCCGCCGCTGGTGATCGGAACGTATCTGCTGGTGAAGGATCAAAGCCGTGGCCGCGCTCGGGTGCTCCTGCTCTCGGGCGCATTCTATGGCCTGGCCTTCGCCATCCGGTTCCAGACCCTTTCAATGGCAGGAACAATCATCCTCGTTCTGCTTGTCAGGAAGGAAATCAAACCCGCCGCGATATTTGCCCTTGGACTGTTCCTGTCCGCGTTCTGCTTTCTGGGGGTTCCCGACTGGGCCGGCTACGGCGCGCCGTTCATTTCGTTCTGGAACTATTTCTTCTACAACAAATCCGCCGCCTATGCCTATACCACCGGGCCCGTCTACCAATATTTCGGGCTGACCCTCGGCGTTCTCATTCCGCCAACGAGCCTCCTTTTATTGTATGGGTTCTGCAGGACCTGGAAAAAACATGCGCTCATCTTTTGGCCCGCCCTTGCCTTTTTCCTCCTGCACTCGTTTTTCCCAAACAAGCAGGAACGGTTCATTCTTCCCGTTCTTCCCTTCATCGTGATGGGCTGCGTGATCGGATGGCAGGAATTCGCCGAACGCTCGCGGTTCTGGTCCCCCGGCAGGCCGTTGATGCGGGGGTTGTGGGCGTGGTTCTGGTTTGTCAATACACTCCTGCTCCTGCTCGCCACCTTCACCTATTCCAAAAAGTCCCGCGTGGAGACCCTCTCGTTTCTTTCCCGCGAGCCCGGCCTTCGCGCCGTGCTCATCGAGACCACCGACGCCGCCGCGCCCCAGATGCCGCTGTTCTACCTGGGCAGGAACCAGGTCCCCCTCTATTACGTCACGGCGACGGCGGGCGTGGACTCGCTGCGGCCGCAGATCGAATCGCGCGGCGGCATCATGCCCAACCGCGTGGTGTTCCTCACCAAAAACAACCTTGACAAACGGGTCAAGCGCCTAGAGCCGCTGCTGCCCGGCCTTTCCTACGAGACCACGGTATCGCCGAGCATCGCCGACGCGCTTTTATATTTCTTGAACCCGAAGCACAATGTGAACCAGACGAGCGTAATTTACAAAACAGGAAATTGATAAACGGGGGTTGTCGATACCCCAAATCCCAAAGAATGCTACTTAAAATCAGGGCACCCCGGCGCGGCATCCGGTCCTGCCTGGCGCGCGGCAATCAGTCAACTACCGCATTTGTCAACCCCTTGTCAAAATTAAACGCATCAGCAGCCAGACACCACCGAGGGCCAAGAAAGTAAAAACAAAAATTTTACCGCAGAGACACAGAGAAGGCAAAAAGATATTCCTGAAGTAACCCGTGTCGGCTATAATATCACCGCCGCATCCCCGCTGCACTTTTTTGCTTTACATTGGGGACGAGGCGGAAGCCGGGGGCCAGCGGGAAACTTCCCCCACCACATTATGTTCAATTATTCCATGTTAAGCAGGTATTTACAAATAAAAAAAACGGCGCCCGTTACCCCGAGCGCCGCCGTCTTAATCACCCAAATCTTCTCTTGATCATCGCTTCGGCCGTGCCGTCAGCGGAACCTCCCCGTATCCTGCGCCCCCGGCCCGGGCAGCGGCGACCGTACGAGCCGCTGAAGCCGCGCCGAGAGCTCGGCCGCCCGCTTGTCGCCCGGATGCGACGCCGCGAACGTCTCGATGACCGTGAGCGCGCTGTCGTACTCGCCCTCCTCCTCGTATATCCGGGAGAGCGACACGCATTCGTTCCACGGGTCGGGGTCGCGCTCGACGATCTCCTTGAACAGGACGCCGGCTTCCCTGCGCTTGCCCTCGAGGTCGAGCGCCTGCGCGAGCATCTTGACATATTCGATATTGCCGGAATCGATCGAGAGCGCCTCGCGCGCGCGCTTCTCGGCCTCGGCGGCGCGGTTGTGGTCGGTGAGGAACTCGTGGCGCAGCATGCGCGGCCGCCAGTCCCAGGGCATCATCGCCACGCACCGGTCCATCGTGGAGACGGCGAGGTCGACCTTCTCCCCGTACTCCGCGCGCTTCGAGGCCAGGAGCGCCTCCTGTTCGGGAGAGGCCTGTTTCGTCGGGCCGGCAAGCTGCCTCTGCAGCGAGTCGACCTCGTCGTGCAGGTCCATGAGCGGCTTGCGGAGCGCGAGCGCCAGCTGGAGGTAGCAGGCGGCGTAATTGGAAAGCAGCTTGCGCGACGTCTGCTCAAGGTGCGACGTGCCGTCGCCGAGGCCGCTGAAGCGGTAGACATGGTCGAGGAGGTACACGGTCTTGTCGATGTCGATCAGCCTGTCCTGCGGCACCACCACGGGCATGATGCGGTACGCGAGCCCCTGCATCTGCAGGTACGGGCCGAGGCCCATGAAGTTGTCCTCCGACACGGTGGCGGCGAAATAGATGGGCCTGCGCCACCGGTTCGAGTCCACGATGTTGAGCACCATCTTGTCCTGCACGCGCAGCACCGGCTGCCGCTGCCGCCCCGGAATCACGATGTTTATGCCCGCGTTGGGCATGACATACGGCGTGGGCTCGGCGAACGGGTTTGCCTCGTGGATGAGCCCCTCGATCTGGGAGTCGCTGTAGGAGATGGGTACCTTGGGGTCGAGGTCCTTGAGCTGCTTGATGAACCAGTCGGTGTTGACCAGGCTCAAATTGACAATACGGACATCCCTGCGGATGCCGAACGCCTCCTGCAGGGCCCACAGCGGGAACGTGTCGTTGTCGCCGTTCGTGATGAGGATGCCCTCCCTGTCGCAGGTCATGAGAAGGTTGTAGGCGTAATCGAAGGGCACGTGGTTGCCGCGGCGGCTCTGGTCGTTTACGTTCTGCGAAAAGGGCAGCGCGGGCGACACCGCGAACAGCACCGCGCACACCGGCGCCGCGGCGGTGCGGACGAACTTTCTCCTGTTTGTAAACATAACATACATGAGGCAGCCCGCCGAAAGGCCGAGCCACATTCCCTGGAACAAAAATCCGCCGGCCCAGAAATAATCTCGGACGCGCACCTCGCGGTGCACCACGGGCATGGGGCCCTGCTTGCCGTGCTGCGACCACGCGATGTAGTCGCGCTGCTCGGCCTTTGTCCCGTCCGCGAAATTCATGTACAGCGTGAGGATGACGGTGGTCATGAGTTCCAGCGCCATGAGCAGCACGGCGGCATTCCGGTTTTTTTTATACAGATAATAAAAACCAAAAAGGATGAAACCGACGGGCAGCAAATACGCAAGCATTTTCCCCGCCCCGGCCGCGGCGCCGTTTTTGGTGAGGATGTAGGGCTTTCCCTGTCCGTCGTTCTGGGTGTCGAGGTCCGAGAAATGGAAAAACTGGGTGATGAAATGCCCGCCGAACCCCATGTTTCCCTCGATGCCGAACTGGTGCGCCCACGTGCCGCGGCGCCAGAACATGCGCTGGACCATGGTTTCTGACCCATACTGCTTGCGCTCAAGGTAATCGTTGAAGGCCTGCAGGGTTGCGGGATGGTTCTCGTCGATCATGGGGTTGAGCGCCGACCGCACCGGGATGTACAGGTAGCAGGAAAACCCGACAATTGACAAAAGGGCAAGCCAGAAACAGAACGCCCACGTGGCCTTGTTCTGCCGGCTCACGAGCGCGCCCAGGCCCATCACCGCCACGGCGGCCGCGCCGCACATGTAATAGAGGGCGTTGTCGTACATGATGACACCGCACGCCGCGGCCGTCGTCCACAACCGCCAGTCGCGGAGTTTCTGTTTGTCAACGAGCGCCACGAACAGCGCCATGGGCGCCAGAACGGTGCCCGAATACATGTGGATGCCGATGCCCAGAAACGCCAGGTAGGTGGTAAGGAGGAGCAGCCGGTCGCGTTTGGGGTCCTTGCTTTGCGCCCATACCAGCAGCAGCCAGGCGTTGATCACGATCGGCAGCAGCTGCGGGCCGTTTACCTCCGCTTCCACCGAGTCGAAAAGCATGGTCCGGCCGAGCGCCGCGAACAGGGCCCCCATCACCGCGCCCACGTAGATGGTGACCCGTTTCCACCGCGTGTCGGGAATGCCCATGAACCCCACCAGCGCGCGCACGATGATGAGGTAGATGAACATGACGATGACGGCGTCCATCGCCACGGTGAGGAGGTTGAGACGGTAGGCGAAGTCCTTGACAAAGAATAACGAGGCCGAAACGACGCGGCCGATCATGATGTAGAGCGGGTTCCCCGTCGGGTGCGGGATCTCGAGCGTGTGGCAGGAGGCGGCGTATTCGCCGCAGTCCCAGAAGCTCACCGTGGGTGAAAGAATGTAAAGATAGGTGGCCATGGTGATGCCCAGCACGATGAGGGCGAAAATGGTGTTCAGCCTTCTGTGGGTCTTCTCCATCGCAACGCGAGCCTTTCCGTGCTCTGGCGCACCTTCTTTTTTGACGGACGGCAATGAGAAAAGCGGTGAAAAATTTGGAATCAGCGCGACCTTTTAATTCGGTACTTTCACGCACCTTCGTCTTTTTTCAGCAGCATCTCCTTGTGGATCGAATCAATCACGCCGTTGACGAACTTGCCGGAATCGTCGGTGCCGTACTGCTTGGCAAGTTCCACCGCTTCGTCGATGACCACCTTGAAGGGCACGTCGGCGCAGAAGCGGAGCTCGGCCACGGCCATGCGCAGGATGTTGCGGTCGATGACGGTCATGCGCTTGAGGTCCCAGTTCGCGGCGTGCTGGCCGAGTAGTGCGTCGATCTCCTTGATCGACGAAAGCGTTTTTCCTGCGAGCACGCCGGCGTACTCCTTCGCCCCGGAATCGTCGCCCTGGTCGTGAACGATTCCTTCGAGAACGCTGCCGAACTCGGCGGTGTTGCCCACTTCGCAGGCGTACAGGGTCTGCAGGGCGAGCTCGCGGGATTTTCGTCTGTTCTGTTGCATAGGGTTTTAAAGAGTCACCAAAGAGACGCGGAGGACACAGAAAAAATTAAAAAAAGTATTCAGGATAAATGACTAGATAGCAATTGTCACCTTTTTTCTCCGTGTTCTCTGTGCTTCTGTGACTATCTTTATTTTAATTTTTCCAGCACATCGGCCATCTCCATGGCCGACAGCGCCGCGTCCCAGCCCTTGTTGCCGCTCTTGGTGCCGGCCCGCTCCACCGCCTGCTCGATGGTGTCGGTGGTGAGCACGCCGAAAATGACCGGTACTTCCAACTCAAGGTTGACCATCGCGATGCCCTTGGAAACTTCCGCCGCGATGTACTCGTTGTGCGGGGTGCCGCCGCGTATCACGGCGCCCAGGCATATCACGGCGCTGTATTTGCCCGACTTGGCGAGCTTCTTGGCCACGAGCGGGATCTCAAAGGCGCCCGGCACCCACACGATGGTGATGTTCTCCTGCTGGCCGTTGTGCCGCAGCAGGCAGTCGATGGCCCCTTCGAGCAGCTTCTTGCTGATCAGCTCGTTGAACCTGCTCGCGACGATCGCGAAGCGCTTGCCCGATGCATTCAGCAGTCCTTCGGTCACGGTTGACATTGTGCTCCTCCTTTGAGAAGGTGTCCGAGTTTTTCCTTTTTTGTTTTCAGGTATCTCGCGTTTTCCTTGCGCGCCGGAATCTCGATGGGAACCCGCTCCACGATTTCGATGCCGTACCCGCTCAGCCCCACGATTTTTTTCGGGTTGTTCGTCATGAGGCGGATCGACCGTATGCCCAGGTCGGCGAGGATCTGCGCGCCGATGCCGTAGTCCCTGCGGTCGGCCGGGAACCCGAGCTGCTCGTTGGCTTGCACGGTGTCAAGCCCCTTGTCCTGCAGCGCGTATGCTTTTATCTTGTTGACCAGCCCTATGCCGCGGCCCTCCTGGCGCAGGTAGAGCATGACGCCGCCCTCTTTGCCGATCCGCTCCAGGGAAACGGAAAGCTGGTCGCCGCACTCGCACCGCAGCGACCCGAGGATGTCGCCGGTGAAGCACTCCGAGTGCACGCGCACCAGCACCGGCTTCGCGGACTTGATGTCGCCCTTCTGCAGCACGACGTGTACGCCCTTGCTCAGGATGTCCTCGTAGCACTTGACGACGAAACGGCCGAACCGCGTCGGCAGCTCGGCGGCGGCCGTGCACTTGACAAAATGCTCATGCGCGGTGCGGTAGCGGATGAGGTCGGCGATGGTGACGATCCGTATGCCGTGTTCGGCGGAAAATTTCTTGAGCTGCGGCAGCCTGGCCATGGTGCCGTTCTCGTTCATGATCTCGCAGATGACGCCCGCCGGGTACAGGCCGGCAAGCCGCGCCAGGTCCACCGAGGCCTCGGTCTGGCCGCTGCGCACGAGCACGCCGCCCTCGCGGGCGCGCAGGGGGAACATGTGGCCGGGCCGCACGAAATCCTTGTGCGTGGTTTTGGGATTGACCAGCGCAAGCACCGTGACCGCACGGTCGGCCGCCGAGATGCCGGTGGTGGTTCCTTCGCGCGCGTCAACGCTGTCGGTGAACGCGGTCTCGAAGCGCGAGGTGTTTACCGACACCATCATGGGGATGCCGAGCTCGTCGAGCCTCTCCCCTTCCATGGTGGTGCAGACGAGCCCGCGGGCATATTTCACCATGAAGTTGATCTTCTCCGCGGTGCACAGCTCCGCGGCGAAGGCGAGGTCGCCCTCGTTCTCCCGGTCCTCGTCGTCGACGATGATGACGAAATTACCTTTTCGGAATTCGGCGATCGCCGCTTCCACGTCGTTATACTGCGTCAAAATCCGGCCCTTTCCAGGGAATCCGCCAGCGAGCCGGCGGACCCCGTGATGTCCTTTTTGCCAATTGTCCCGGCCTCGAGCAGGCGCAAAAGGTACCGCGCGAGCACGTCGCATTCGACGTTCACGCCGTCGCCCGGGCGCTTGCGGCCGAGCGTGGTCTTTTCGAGCGTGAACGGGATGAGCGCCACGCCGATCTCATTGCCGGCCGCGGCCGCGATGGTCAGGCTGACGCCGTCAACGGCGATGGAGCCCTTTTCCGCGCAGAACGGAGAAAGGGATTCCGGCACCTTGAGCGTGCGCACCATACTATTGCCGATGCTGCGGTCGGCCGCGATGCTTGCCACGCCGTCGACATGTCCCAGCACGAAATGGCCGTCGAGCCTGCCCTGCACCGGCAGGGCGCGTTCGAGGTTCACCATGTCGCCCGCTCGTTTGGTCTTCAGCGTCGTCCGCGACAGCGTTTCGGCGACCGCGGTAAAATACAGGACGGCGCCGCGTTGCGATTCCAGCGTGAGGCATGTTCCGTCCACGCATACCGAGGCCCCTGGCAGGACTTCAAAAGGCGCCATGACAGGCTCTATGCCGAGCACAAAGCCACGGTCCCCGGGGCGGACTTCCCGAATGGTGCCCAGCGTCTCAATGATTCCGGTGAACATGTTTCATCTCCTGGCCAGAAGACCGGTGACCATGACATCCCCGCCGAGCCTCTTGATTTCGATTCGGCCGAGCGTCATGCTTTTGTCAAGTGCAAGCCGGCGTGAAAACGCCAGACCAGGCAAACCGCCGCCGAGAATTTTGTTGCCGTAAAACAGATAGAGCCGGTTGACCAGCCGGTTTTCGATGAACGACGAAGCCAGCGCGCTTCCGCCTTCAATGAGAATCGAAGAAATTCCTTCACTCCCCGCCATCCGCAAAAATGAGCGCAGGTTTTTTTCCCTGTCGATTGTGCCGGTGCGCCAGACTTCGACGCCGTTCTCACGTCTTTCTTTTGAACCGGCATCGCCGCCTGCCACGACAAGAATACTGCGCGGGCGCCTTTTTGCAATTGTTACAAAATAACTATTGGATGGCACTGAAGCTTTTGAAGAAAAGACAAACCGTACCGGATCGGAGCCTTTTCCATGGCGCACGGTCAACTTTGGATTGTCCTTGATCAGCGTGCCGCGGCCGACCCCGACCGCCGCATTCCTGGCGCGCAAATAATGTCCATACCGTCTTGAATCTTTTGAGGTGATCCATTGCGATGCGCCCGCCGCGTCGGCGATTCTTCCGTCGAGCGTCATGGCGAGTTTTAGGCTCACCCATGGGCTCTTTTGGGTTATCCAGAAAAAAAAGTCTTCGTTGATCCGTTCCGCTTCATGCGCCATGAGGCCAGTGACAACCTCGATCCCGTTTTTTTTAAGAATGCCGGAACCCTTGCCGTTGACAAGCGGGTTCGGATCTTTGGTTGAAACGCACACCCGCTTTATTCCGGCACCGATGATCGCCGCGGTGCAGGGCGGCGTTTTTCCGAAATGACAACAGGGCTCGAGCGTGACGTACATCGTCGCGCCCCGCGCTTTTTCCTTTGCCGCCGCAAGGGCGTTAATTTCGGCATGCGGTCCGCCGCAGTGCGATGTCGCGCCTTTTCCAACGATGTTTCCTTTTTTTACTATGACCGCGCCCACGGCGGGATTGGGAAACGTGGCGCCTTTTACGCTATCAGCCAAATGCACGGCCAGCGACATAAAGCGCAAATCCTGTTCGGTGCAAGTGTCGGCATTGCCGGGCATGTTAACGTTCCCGTAAAAATCCTGTAAAAATTCCGATTTTATCAGTCAAATTTTACCTTGCTTTGCAATTGCTAAAATACCTCATGCTGTCATATTCCAACAACTTTAGGCAATACCGGATTTTACACGGATTTATTTTACATGCATGACTTCAATTCAGTCGCCGCAAGACCTGCTGGTCCACCTTGCCGGCAACGGGGATCCTTCCGCATTTTATACGCTTGCAGCGCCAAGCATTCGTACCACTTATATTGACATGAGGAAGCACGGAAAAAGCCACGCCGAAGCAATGGCGGTCCTTGTGCCGTTTTTAAAAAAGATCCAAAAAAACTACCTCGCCGCAGGTTCCCGCGACGTTCCTTTTGGTGAATGGTACGAAGCGCAGCAGACAAAGCACCTGTCCAACAACACTGATCCGCAGAACGAAAAAGCGGTACCGGTCCCAATACCGGCCGAGGACCTTTCAGATTTTGAATCGCAGATGAGGCTTGTGTTCCAGCAGACCTACCACAACCTCGTGGTGACCAAAAAGGGATCGTCGATGAAACGGCGATCAAATTCCGGCCTTCCGGCAAAACTTACCGCAGCAATCCTTGGCGTTCTGCTTGTCGCAGCAGGACTTCAACTCTATTTCACCCTGTCCGGTACCACTATTTCATTTTCGATTTCCTCGCCAGGGCGCAACCGTCTTTTTTCACTTCCAGCAAAAACAAACAAACCCGTAAATTCACCGCAACCGATGGCTGCAGTACCCCCGGCTTCGTTTAAAGCCGACACGGTCAAACCGTATAAAGCCCAATCCTCCGACAGCATGAATCCGAATCCTGTAAAAAAACCTTCTCCTCCGCGGCTCCACCCGAGAATTTCATCATCGCCCCCAGCTGCCGCTCCTGCGCCGGCCCCCTCGGCCAAGCCCTTGCCCGATTCAGCGACCGTTTTCTCAAAACAGATTGAGCCGGAGAAAAGCCCCGCTCTTCCCGAAAAAACGGGTCCTTCCGCCTCCCTTCAGAGAAAACAGGCTGTTTCCCCGCAAGATTCCTTATCCAAAGAATAAACCAGTTATTCTTCCCTGAGAACTCTATACAATAAGTATATTTCACTTGATAATAAGGATGTAAATAACTTATAATTAACTCTCTTGCGTTGAAAATCCTTAGGCAGGAAAATTTAACATTTCTATCTTCGTAATTATATAGAAAAATTTATAATTTTCCCACAAAAGGGCTGGAATAAACGGGGACATGATGTTTTCTGAAGACTCTTCACCAGTCCGAGGCGGGTGCTTTGTCCACACACGAATTAAGCGACCGACCCTTGCTCTTTTGTTTATCGCGGCATTAGTTACCCTCTGTTTCGGCGAAACCGAAGAGTACGTTCTTCAGCCCGGCGACGTCATTTCAATTTCGGTGGTGGAGCACCCGGAATTTTCCGGCAGGCACAAGATCCGCCCGGATGGCAGAATAAACTATCCTGTGATCGGCGAACTCGACGTGGCCACCCTTACCTGCGCCCAACTCGTGAAAATCATGCAGGGCAAATTGTCGTCCTACGTCAACAATCCCGTTGTCTCAGTGTCCATCGAGGAATATTATTCGAACAAAATCTATATCATCGGCGCCGTGCGCCAGCCGGGCCAATATCAAATTTACGAGCCGATCGATATCCTCAAGGCCGTCGCAATGTGCGGGGGGCTGCAAAACCTGCGGATCAAAACTATCCGCATCATCCGGGCCGACGGTTCTATTGTTACGGTGGAAACAAAGACGCTGTGGGGCGGCGAGGGCAAGCGAGACACCAAAAAATATGTGCTCTACCCAGGCGACACCATGTATGTGCCGGAAAGCTTCGAAATCCCGTGGGCGCTCATCACCACGGTGCTTACAGTCATCATTCTCTCCATGGAAATAGTTATTTATTCGCAGTACATGGCCAAATAAACCCGCACCATTCCCTCCCCGCTCCTGCGCGTCCAGCCGCGGCGTCTTGACAAAAGGACATCGGCGCTATGGGATACCTCAAATTCTGGAAGCTCAAGGAAAAACCGTTTGAGGAGCTCTGCAACACGCGGTTCTTTTTCGAAAGCGACGACCACCGCGAAGCGCTCGACCGGATGCTGTACGTGGTCAACGACCGCAACATGAACATGGGCCTGCTCACCGGCGAGGTGGGCTGCGGCAAGACCATCACGAAAAGCGTGTTCGAAAGCTCACTCCCCAAGCAGCATTTCGAGGTGATCGGGTTCGAGAATTCGAATTTCACCTTTCTCGACATCCTTTACGATATCGTGACCCGCACCACGTTCCGCGAGGCGCGGCTCGATCTTTCGAGCGAGGAGGCCCAGGCGACTAGGGACGACAAGTACCTGCTGATGGCCCTGTTCAAAAAGAAGCTGGAAAAGCTCGCCTACGAGGAGAAGCGCCACCTCGTGCTCATCTTCGACGAGGCCCAGCAGATGGCCAACGAGGTCCTCGACGAGGTGAAAAACCTCACAAACATCACCTCACAAACGCAGAATTACCTCACCATTTTCTTCGTGGGCCAGCCCGAGATGCGGGAGAAAATCCGCGCCTTGCGGCAGGTGGACCAGCGCATCTTCCTGCGCTTCCACCTCAACACCCTCGACTACAACAACACCACGAAATACGTCCTCCACCGTCTGCGCATCGCCGGCCCGGAAAATCTCGGGATCTTCGCGGCACCCGCGCTCGAGATGATTTTCAGGGCCACCGGCGGCGTTCCGCGCGAGATCAACCGGCTCTGCAAGCTCGCGCTCAAT
The DNA here is from genome assembly GCA_035516255.1 of Chitinivibrionales bacterium. Lineage (NCBI taxonomy): Bacteria > Pseudomonadati > Fibrobacterota > Chitinivibrionia > Chitinivibrionales > Chitinivibrionales bacterium. The sequence goes on from DATJAL010000047.1 coordinate 43,725, forward strand.
TACGGCTTTGCGCAGGAGCTCCCGGAAATCCGCGGTGAAGACATCGGACTCATCCTTGACGACATGCGAAAGCACGGCTGATGAAAGACCAAGGCAAAAAAAAATTCCGGTTGGGCGACATCATCCAGAAGCTCAATGAGAGCAGGGCGTCGTCCGACGAATCCGTTGCCAACGAGCCCGACCCGGCCCAGCCGCCGCCCGAACCCCCGTCACGCCCCCCGTATAGCTTTACATCCGCCCGCGGCGGGGAAATGGAACCGCAGGGACAGGCGCATGACCAGCTCGGACCGGGACCCAAAGTTCCGCCCGGCGCGACCGTGCCGGCCCGCGCCACCGGCGCCGGCGCTGATTTTTCCCCCGGACCCGCCGCCGGACGCGACCCGAAGGCTGAATCCGACGAAGATTCCGAATTCGACATCATGCGCTACCTGGGCGTTCTGGTGCGCAGGAAAAACATCATCATCGCCGTCGCCGCAGCCGCGGTGCTGGTTTCCCTGTTCACCTATTTCCACGCCGTGAGGTATTATCCCGCCCACGCCCGCATGCTGTTCTCGCCCGGCTACCAGGAAGTCATGGTCGGCGACATGGGCTCATGGGCGTCGTGGACCCGGGACGAGCAGCGGTTCAACACGCACCTCGAGCTGCTCAAGTCCCAGGTGGTGCTCAAGCGCGTCTCCGAATCGCTCGGCAACAAGATCACGCCCGAAGAAATCCTGCCGCTGCTCACCGTCACCCGCGGCCAGAGCAACGGCGAGAAAACCGACATCGTCGACATCGTGTTCAAGCACAAAGACCCAAGGATGGCCCAGACGGTGGCCAACCAGATCTGCCGTGAATACACCGAGTACATGAAAGAAGTGACCGTACAGGACCTCACGAGGCTCATCGTCAACCTCGAGGACCAGATCGGGAAGATGCAGGTGGATCTGGACAAAAAGGAAAACTCCCTGCGCGAGTTCAAGGAGAACAACCGCACGGTGCAGCTGTCCACCGAAACGAACATCACCATCTCCAAGCTGTCGGAGATGGAGCTGGCCAAGCAGAAGACCGAGCTTGACATGCTGGAAAGCCGGGAGCGGCTCACGGGGCTGCGGCAGGAGATCAACCAGCAGGACATCAACGTGATCCAGTCGATGACCTACAACAACCCGTTCCAGGCGCGGCTCGCCGAGCTCGAGCTCGAGCTCAACGCCGCCTCCGCCGAATACAGCCCCGAGCACTTCAAGGTCAAGATGATCAAGGGGCAGATCGAAAAGATACAGGCGGCGATGAAGAGCGACATCACGCAGGAGGCGGCATCGCGCACCCTCATCAAGAACCCGATCCGCGAGTCGCTCCTCCAGGAGGTGGTCAACCTCTCAATAGAAAAGAGCGCGAACGAGGCCAGGCGCGCCGCCCAGGAGCAGCTCATCAAGCAGCTCGACGGGGACCTCCTCAAGCTCCCCGCGGTCGAACTCCAGTTCGCGCAATTGACAAGAGAGACCGAGTCGCTCGTGAACGTGCTCAAGCTCCTCAAGACGCGGTACGAAGAGGCGAAAATAAAGCGCGACTCGCAGGAATCCGACCTCAAAATCCTGGAACCGGCGCCGCTCCCCGAGGCCACCGTTTCCAGCACGAACATCGGCAAGATGCTCATGGGCATCCTCATCGGGCTCCTGCTCGGCGTCGCGCTCGCGTTTCTCGTCGAGTTCCTCGACCAGTCGATCAAGGACCCGCAGAACGCCGAACGCGCGCTCGAGGTGCCGCTGCTCGGCATCGTGCCCACCATCGAGCTGGAAAACGCGGTCATCGACAGTTCGGTCGCCAAATGGAAAACCATTCTCGAGCCGTTCCGTGCCCTGCGGGCCACGCTCAAGCACCTCGCGGAGACCCGGCGGATAAAAACGTTCATCGTCTGCAGCGCGGTGAAGGGCGAGGGCAAGACCACGCTCGCCGCCAACCTTTCCATCACCTTCGCGCTCGACGGAAAAAAAGTGATCCTCGTTGACGGCGACCTGCGCCGCGCCCAGATGCACACCCTGTTCAACCTTCCCAAAAAAAACGGGCTCTCCGATTTCCTGCTCGGCACGAGCGGCGTGGAGGGCATCATCAAGAAAACGGTGCACGACAATCTCTCCGTCATCACGGCCGGCGAACATCCGCAGAACCCGGCGGAGCTCATCGGCGGCGCCCGCTTCGAGCAGCTCGTCGCCGCGCTGCGCAGCATGGCCGACTTTGTGATCTTCGATTCGCCCGCGCTGCTGCCGGTGAGCGACGGACTGAGCATGGCGCCGAAGGTCGACGCGTGCATCATGGTGGTGCGGGCGCTCTGGACGCCCGTGAAGGCCGCGCAGCAGGCGAAGAACCAGCTCAAGCGCATCGGCTGCTCGGTGGCCGGGGCCGTTCTCAACGGCATCTCCCATTCGCGCGGCTACTATCCGTACTACTACGGGTATTACCGCTATTACGCCTACAAATACACCTACGAGGACGACCATGAGGAGGGAAAGCGCAAGCTTTCGGTGCGGGAAATGGGCCTTGCCTTTGAATCCAAACTCAAGGGCGCCATGCAGACGCTGGTGTATTCGGCCCCCCACTACACCGCCATGTCCCTCTCATTTGCAAAGCACCTGCTGCGCAGAAAAACCTTCTGGATCCTCCTGGCCCTCCTGTTCTGCGCCCCCTTCGTCCCGGCGGCCCTGAAATTTTTCGGCGTAGGCACCGCCGGGGGAAAAATATCTTATATTGGTAACAAGGAACCCATACGGTTTCTCGGCCCCCGCGCCGGCTCGTCGCTTGAGGCGCTCGCGCCAGGGCAAAAGGCGCCGCCGTCGGATTCAGCGGCCGCGCGAATCGTCCAGGCCGTTTCCGCCGACGCCGCGCCCCTCGCCGGACTCAGCGACAGCCTGCGGCAATGGCAGAGGGCGCTCAACGAAAAGAACTTGACGCGGTTTCTTTCTTTTTACGACACCGCGCGGTTTAAATATCCGGGCGGAGGATTTACCGAATGGGAATATGAAAAAAGCGGCCTGTTCCGCCAGGACGGCACCGCGCCCGTTCTCGCCATCGACAGCATCTGGCCCGAGCCGGTGGCGATGCCGTTTTACGAGACTGACTGCGCCGCCACCGTTGCCATGGGCGCGGACTCGACGCACCGCGTGTATTCCATCATCTGGCAGTTCGTAAGCGGCCAATGGCGGATCGTGCGGGAAAAATACAGGGAGTGAGTATGAGCACATCGCAAAAAGACAAACAGCGGATCGCACGGCATGTCGTGTACACGATCCTCGCCGCCGCAATCGCGTGGCGGCTGGTTTCCGAAGTGCGCCCGCTTGTTTTTCCGGACCGGAGCGGCGCGTGGGACAATTACACCGTCACCATCACCGGAAACGTGCTGAGGCCCGGCCAGTACAGCGTACCGCCCGGCACCACCCATTTTGAGATCCTCAAGGTCGCCGGCGTGCGGCCGACCTCCGACATCTCGCAGTTCGAGCTCGCCCGGCCCATCACCGACAACCAGCAGCTGCAGGTGGGCACCATGCCCAACCCGGTCACTCTGAAAAGAGAGCCGAACAAGTTGCGCGTGGAATTTTTTCTCGACACCCTATCGGTGATCGCGCCGGACGGCAAGGCGCGGCCCGTCGCCGAGGGAATGGAGATCAACCAAGGCGACCGCGTGGTCACCAGGGAGAAATCGCAGGCCGAGCTGTCGGTGTCCGCATTCTCGCACATCGACATCGACCATTCATCGGAGCTCGCCGCCGACAGGATCGCCGCGGCAGAGGGCGGCCGTTTGACCACCGCGCTGTTCCAGAAATCCGGCACCGTGTGGTACAAAATCGCCTACGGGGCGAAAACCGACCTGTTCAAGATCACCACGCCGCTGGTCAACGTCACGGTCGGGGGCGGCGGCGCCGATTTCACCATTACGATCAACCCGGGCCGCACCGACGTGAGCACCCTGGACGGGATGCTGCTGGTCGAGCGCGTCGCGGGCAGCGAGGCGATCAACCTGATTTCGGGCCAGTCCGCGGCCGTGTACGGCGATAACAGGCCGTTCCAGGTGACGTCGCTTGGCGCCGGAGCCGCGCCCGCCGAGCGCTTCTCGTTTTTGACAAAAGGCAAAACAAGCTTCATGACGCGCCGCATGCCGTTCAACTTCGTGTTCTGCGGCGTCCCCACCGTCTATTATTTCGGCTCGGTCCAGTACCAGACCGGCTCATTCCACCTGGTGCGCCTCCCTTCGGAAACCTCGGTGGAGGAATTCGCCCAGGGCTGCACCACGCTCGACCAGGCGTTTTTGTTCGGCGGCGGCGGTTTCGTGAGCTCGCTCGTGGAGCAGATCTTGGACATGCGCGTCTCGAAATTCTGCGTTCTGGAGAAGGATGACATCATCAGGGTCGCCGGCGCCCTGGGCGGCATCAACAACGTCGACGTTGACGAAAAGGCGGCCGGCTACATGCACCTCTCCCGGGGGCCGCAGAAACTCACCAACCAGCAGCTCTCCACGTTTCTCAAGCCCACCCTTTCGGGCCTGGAGGATTTCAAGGCGCGGCAGATAAAGGTGCTTAAAGCAATCTTCAACGAGTTTTCATCGAAAAACACCGTGCTCACCGCGCTGCTCGCCCAGCAGGTGCTCGCCCATATCCAGACCAACGTCAGCGCCCTGGAAGCCATGGACGAATACGGAAAATTCTCCGAGGTAAAGGGCTGGGCATTCAAGGAGCACTCGCTCCCGGTGCGGCAGGGCATGCGGGGCGGCCGGGCCATTGCCGACCCGATCCTTGACTCATGCAAAACCCTGCTGCAGTAGGAATGATGTCCACCCCGAACAGAGACAAGCCCATGAGCGTTCTCGTTGTCGGGCACCGGGGCCAGCTCGGCCGGGACATGATGCTCGCCGCCGCCGCCAAAGGCTTCGCCGTGCACGGCGAGGATTTCCCCGGCATTGACATCACGCGCCTTGACAGCGTCACGAAAGCGGTGGCGCGGTACCGCCCGGCGGCCGTCATCAATTGCGCCGCGTTCACCGCTGTTGACCAATGCGAATCCGAGACCGCGAAGGCGTTCGCGGTCAACGCCGACGGCGCGAAAAACCTCGCGCTTGCCGCGGCGGAGTGCGGCGCGAAGCTCGTGCACCTCAGCACCGACTATGTTTTCGACGGGATGAAAAAAACGCCCTATGTGGAAACGGATAAGCCCAACCCCCTTTCCGTGTACGGAAAATCCAAACTCGAGGGAGAGAAGCTGCTCGCCGAAACCTACGACCGGTGCTTCATCGTCCGCGTGGCCTGGCTCTACGGCACCAGGGGAAACAATTTCCTCAAGACCATCCGCAGCCGCGCACAGAAATGCGCGGTGACGGGCGAACCGGTCAAGGTGGTCAACGACCAGATCGGCACACCCACCTACACGATGCACGTTTGCCGGCAGCTGCTTTCCCTGATGCAATCCGAGCATTTCGGGATATATCACGGAACGAACGAGGGGTCGTGCTCCTGGTTTGACTTTGCAAGCGCGATTGTGAAGGCATACGCCATAAAGGCAAACGTGGTTCCCTGCACGACGGCTGAGTTCCCGCGGCCCGCGCCGAGACCGGCAAACAGCGTATTGGAGAATGAGAGACTGAAAAAGCTGCTGATGAATACCATGCCGAGGTGGGAGATGGGGTTGGAGGAATATTTGGAGGAAGAGAAAAAGATATAGTATTGGAGGGGGAGGTTTCCCCCTGGGGTGCAGCTTCCACCGCCTCCTTCACAGAAAAGAAAATGTAGGCCGGAAGCGGTGGCGATCTGCACCCGCACCCCTTCCTGGGTGCGGCCGGGTACCGACAGCGGCAAGATTCACACTTTTGGTGGGCGCACCCGCGGAGGGTAGTTGATTAAGAGAAAGCTTTCTTACCTTGATTTATTAATGATAATTAAAATCTGAGGCAGGAAAAAATATGGGAATCTTACTTGTTCTGCTGATAACACTATCAATTATCGCTACAATCTTATTATTTCAAATCCTAAAGCAGCTTAAATCCTCAAATCAACACCAGCAAACCCTGATCAACGGCGTTGACAAAATCCAAGCCGACAGCGCAAGAAGTATGTCCCGCCTGGAGGATTACCTGTCCGCCATCGCGGAACATTTCGGCAAAGACGCCCACGACCATAGAAAACAGCGAAACCTCGACACCCGGCTTTACGCGCTGCTCAAAGAAGGCAGCAAGGGCGAAGCCGTTAAGCAGTATCAAGACATTTCTGGAAAAGGGTTGAAGGAGTCCGAAAAGTATATTGATGAATTGGAAAGAAAAATCAAGAATAAAAGTTACTCGGGAGACACGCTGGTATAAAAGGGCCATCAATGATTATTGGCCCTCGGTCGCGGTATTAGAAGCAACCTAAAACTGGAATCTTTAAAAAATGATCGGTAAATGGACAGGGTCGTACCGCTATTCCGGTTGGTTAATGCGGAAATTAATTCCCTATATTGAAACCCGATTTGAAATTAACATAAGCGAATTTGACGGACACACTTTCAAAGGGACCGTTCAGGATGATTTGTCGACTGGTGGGACTCCGGGGATCGGCTCAATTGACGGCATAATTTCTGAATATAAAATAGAATTCATTAAGAAAATGCCAATTCGGGCCTCCTACCTTACTTCAGGAAAACACCTAATTGAACAAGGAAAGAAGCATCCCCCAATTTATTATTCAGGAGTTTTCGGGCCAGATCTAACTGAAGCAGGGGGAAAATGGCGAATTAAAACGGGATTTGCGCTCGTAGGCTTTTTGCCCGCTCTAAGGTTGCCATTACGCGGTGAATGGACTATGGCATTTCAGCGTCAATTTTAATGTCATCATTGTATATGTTGCTTGTGACAACCAAATGAAATTTTAAATAATTTACTTCAGGAGCTCATCTTCCATGAAACTTCTCGTCACCGGCGGCTGCGGGTTCATCGGCTCGAACTTCGTCCTCCACATGCTTGCGTCACGCAAGGACTGCTCCATTGTCAACCTCGACGCGCTCACCTACGCCGGCAACCCGGACAATTTGCGTTCGGTTGAGAACGACAGCAGGTATACTTTTGTCAAGGCCGACATCTGCGACAGGAACGCTTGCGCCGCCGCATTCGACCGTCACGACGTCGACGCGGTGGTGCATTTCGCCGCCGAGTCGCATGTCGACCGGAGCATCCAGGGACCGGCCGCATTCGTGCTCACCAACGTCCTGGGCACCCAGAACCTGCTCGAAAGCGCGAAAAACGCCTGGAAGGGCAAGGCCGGCAAAAAACGCTTCATCCACATCTCCACCGACGAGGTGTACGGCACGCTCGGCCGCAAGGGTGCTTTTTCGGAAACAACCCCGCTTGCGCCGAACAGCCCGTATTCGGCGAGCAAGGCGGGCAGTGACCTTGTCGCGCGCGCGTATTTCGAGACCTTCAGGTTCCCGGTCATCGTCACGCGCTGCTCCAATAACTACGGCCCGCTGCAGTTCCCGGAAAAGCTCATCCCGCTCATGATCACTAACGCGCTGCGCGATTTGCCGCTGCCGGTGTACGGCGACGGCCTTAACATACGCGACTGGCTGCACGTTTCCGACCACTGCCGCGCCGTTGCCGCGGTGCTTGCCAAAGGAAAACCCGGCCAGGTGTACAACATCGGCGGCTCCAACGAACGGCGAAACATCGACATTGTCAAGCTCATCCTCAAGGAGCTGGGGAAACCCGAAAGCCTCGTCACCTTTGTGACCGACCGGCTCGGCCACGACCGGCGCTACGCCATAAACGCCGCGAAGATCAGGCGCGAGCTGGGGTGGAAGCCGAGGGTGAAATTCGATGAGGGGATACGGACGACGATCAAATGGTATCTTGACAACAAGGCGTGGTGGGAGAAATTGTTATATCAAAAAGTATAGAGCCCTTCCCCCGACAGAAAAGATAGAACGCCGGCTGCTCACCAGCAACCGGCGTTCTTTATCAGTCGGAAAACAATTTATTATTTCACTTTCTCCTTCATCAACTCCTTGTCCAGCTCCAAATTCTTCTTCACGAACTTCTCCTTTTGCACCGCCGCCATGTCCATTTTTTCCCTGGCGAACTTGCCGTCCTTGCGCACCGAGATCTTCTGGCCGGCCACGATGGTAAGCCACTGCTCGAGCGACACCTCGTAGGGGCCGGGGATCTCTTCGGGGCCGGGCACCTCGATGTGCTCTTTTTTTACCGTTTCCTTTTTCTGTTCCTTCTTTTTTTCCTGGTCGAGCTGCTTTTTCAAGCTGTCGGAAGGGCCGACCGCCACCTTGCCCTCGAACACGTTGACGTAGGTGGCGGAATCGGGCGTATATGAAAAGTCGAACACGGTTCCGCGTATGGCGGCCACGGCAGTCGGCGTGGCGACCTCGAACTGCTTGCCCGAGGAAATGAGCTTGCGCATGTTGACCCATACGCTCCCGAGCCCGCTCTTGGTGCGTATGGTCTTTTCGGACGATTCCTCGATGGTCACCTTGGTCTTTTCGTCCATGCGCAGCACGGTGCCGATGGCGTAGCGTATTTCGGCGAAGCTTTCTTCGCGGGTGTAAACCTGGTCGCCCACCTCGAGCGCGGACCCCGGCTTTGCGTCGCGCCAGTCGGCCGCGCCCTTCTTGAGGATGCTCACGTTCCCCTCGAAGGACGTGATCTTCGCGACGCTTTCAGCGCCCACGGTCCAGACAACCATGCACACCGCCGCCGCAATCATCGCCAGTCTTCTCATAGTTTCTCCCTTTTTCTTTCTTGTCAACCTACATTCTGCAATCATCAATCGATCTTATGTGATCCACCGACGGTCGCTGGTCCCTTCCACCCCCTTCACCCTGAGCTCGAAGTCGTCGGGGTTGGTCGCGTTTTGCTTGGCCACCTGGAGCGTGATCAGGTCGTCGCGGTACAACTGCAGCAGCGACTGGTCGAACGACTGCGACCCGTACTGCGTGTACCCTTCGCAGATCGCGGGCAAAATAAGGTGAGCCTTTTCCGGGTTCAGGACGTATTCGGCGATCGCGGCATTGTTGATCATGATCTCGACGGCGGGAACGCGCCCGTTGTTCGCCTTGTTCGGCAGGAGCCGCAGCGAAACCACGGCCACGAGCACGTTGGACAGCACGAGCCGCACCTGCTGGTGCTGGTGCGGCGGGAAAAACGACAGCACGCGGGAGATCGTCTCCATGGTGTTCATGGTGTGGAGCGTGCTCATGACCATGTGGCCGGTGTCGGCCGCGCTCATGGCCGTTTCCATGGTGTCTTTGTCCCGGATCTCGCCGATGAGGATCACGTCCGGGTCCTGGCGGAAGCTCGCGCGCAGCGCGTTGGCGAACCGGAAGGTGTCGGGCCCTACCTCCCGCTGCGCGATGATGCTCTTTTTGTCTTTGTAAAGGTACTCGATGGGGTCTTCGATGGTCACGATGTTGACGGCGGTGCTTTCGTTGATGTGGTCGATCATGGAGGCCAGCAGCGTCGATTTGCCGCTGCCCGTGGTGCCGGTCACCAGGATGAGGCCGCGCTTTTTCATGGCGAGGTCGAGGATCACGTTGGGAAGGTTGAGCTCCGAAAACGCGGGAATGAGCGTCTTGATGGACCGGATGGCGAGCGACGGCGTTCCGCGCTGGCGCGAGGCGTTGATTCTGAAGCGGCCCACGCCCTTGAGGCCCATGGCGAAATCGAGCTCGTTGGTCTTGTCAAAGGTCTCCTTTTGGTCGGGCCGCATGATCTTGGCGCACACCTGCTCCATTTCCTGGAACGACACCGCCTCCATCTGCGCCCGAAACAACGCGCCGTTGATGCGGAACGTCGGCGGCGTGCCCACGCGGATGTGCAGGTCGGACGCCTTGTTTTCGAACATCGTCTTGAGCAGCTTGTTGATATCGATCATTTTGTTCCCGCCTCGATGAGGTGGCGCGGCGATTTCGTGAGTACCTCGCCCCCATGGTCCCGCACCACGACCATGTCCTCGATGCGCACGCCGCCGAACCGGCGGTGGTAGATGCCCGGCTCAATGGTGATGACGGTGCCGCTTTGTAAAATAGTTTTGTCATTGCCGCCGATGCGAGGCTTTTCATGTACGCGCAGGCCCAGGCCGTGCCCCGTCGCGTGGCCGAAAAGCGGGGCGTATCCCGCCCGCGCTATTTCCAGGCGCACGCATTTGTCAATGTCGCTTGCCCTGACGGCCGCGGCAACGGCATGCCTGCCTATTTCCTGGGCCCGCAGCACCACGGCGTACAATTTTTTCTGCAGCGCCGACGCCTTGCCCATCACGAAGGTGCGGGTCATGTCCGACGCAAACCCGCTCACGGTGCAGCCGAAGTCGCACAGCACCCAGTCCCCGCGCCGCAACCGGACGTTGGACGGCCGGCCGTGCGGGAGCGCGGCCCTGCGGCCGAACAGCACGATGGTGTCGAACGACGGCCGCTCGGAGCCGAGCCTGCGGCAGGCGTCTTCGCAGACCGCGGCAAGCTCAATCTCGGTGATACCGGGCCTGGCGGACCGGAGCACGGCGGCGAAGGCCTTGTCACCGATGGCGGCTGCTTTACGCATGCAAAGAATTTCTCCGGGCATTTTCGGTGTAAAAATATCCTGGAATTCCCTTGGAAGGTGCAAAAATTGCACGCCGGGGCACCGTGCCCTGAGCAAGCGGAACTGGTCAACGGTCATCACGTGGGACTGAAATCCGGCCGGTCCCTGGGCGCCGAACGCTCCCGCGAGCGATGAAAAATCATTTTCCTTGATTTCAAGGAATTTCCATTCGCGGCGCTTTCTGCAGAACGCCACCGCCGCTTCCCGGTACCGGAAATCGGAGCAGAGGAGGTTGTGGCGCCGCGTAACGATGCAATAGGCGTTTGAAGACCGGAACCCGGTGAGATATTCCACGTCAACGGTGTCGGAAATGAAAACGCTGGCGAATGAGCCTTTGTCAAGGAAATCTTTTATGCGGGAAAGTCGTTTGTTGGCCATAGCACGGGACACGAGGATACCGACAATGTCCTATTTGATTTTCTTTCTTTTCGCCTTGTACTTCCGCTTGATCCGCACGCCCGCAAGAGGTTTTTGTCCGGACGATTTTTTCGGCTTTTTTTCCTGAGACGGCGCCGCCGGTTCTTTGGGGGAGGCGGTTTTCTTTTTGGCGCGTTCGACGGCCACCGTTTCTTCGGCCTCCTGGGTCTCGATGCTGCGTTCTATTTCCGCGATCCTCTTCGCCATGCGCTCGTTGTCCGGGTCTGCGGACAGGAGCCTGCGGTAGATCTGCAGCGCGAGCTGCGGCTGGCCCTGCTGGAAATAAATGTCGGCAAGCGTGGGCGTGAGCACATGGTCGGGGATGTCATATTCCTGGGACTTCGTCGCGCCGGGTTCCTTTTGCGTTTCCGCCTGAAGTTCCTCTTTGAAAATGTCACCGCCCGCGGCGGGCGTCTTTGCGGCGCGCACGGTCTCGTCTTTTTCGCTTTCGTCAATATTTGCAGGCGCCGCGGCCGGTTTCGGAAGGAACGGGTCCCTGCCCGAGGCAAGGATGGTCTCCTCCTCCGCAAGCATGGTCTCCTCCTCGGGCGGTATTATCTCCTCCTCCGCCGCCATGGTCTCCCCGCCGGCGTCCTCGTCCATGAGCACGGTTTTTTCCTCGGGCTCGCGTCCCATGTCGAGCGTGTCCACCTCCAGCACCGCTTCCTCTTCATCACCGGGAGCGGGCGGCATGGTCTTGTCCGTTTCAGCGTCCTTCGCCTTGGCGTTTTCCTCCGGACCGGGGCGAAACGCCTGGGTCACCGCATCGTCTTCCTTGTCAAGACCGGCCCCGGGCCCTGCGGTCGTCTCGTCGCGGCCCTTGGTGACGCTGTCGAGGAATATCTTGTCCAGCCGCTCAGCCACGTCGTCGCCCGACATGCCGGGAGACGCGTCTTCCTCTTCCATATCGTCAATGGCCGGCGCGGGCTCCTTGCCCATATCGCCGGTTTTTCCCCGAGACAGCTTTGCCCTCGGCGCGATTATTGTTTCGGCTCCGCCTTCCAAATCCTCGTCGCCGACGATGATGGGACGGTCTGCGCCGGCAAGCGGATGCTTTGTTTCCTCCTCCGAGCGCGGCGTTTCAAGTTTTTCGGCCGGGATCACGTCGGTGCCGGCCGAGTCGTGCCCCGCCTCCTCCTCACCATCGCCAAGAATGGTTTCAAGCCGCTGCGCAACATCGTCGCCCGAAATTTCATGGCCGGCCGGCTCTGCGGCCGCCTTGTCCGCGTCCGGGACCTTGATCTCTTCGGTGGCGCTGCTCGCGCTCGAGGAGGACGCAACGTCAAAAACAGGGGCTTCCTCGGTTTCAACCGCGGGCTTGCTTGACAGATCGGTGTCCTGTCCCAGCGGCTCGGGTGCGGGTGCGTCCTCAAACATCGCGTTGAGCCGCGAAGTGACGTCTTCGGCGGAGATTTCCGTGGCCTCCATGGGCCGCAACTCGTCGCGCTTGAGCTCCTGCGTCGGCGCGGTGAAAAGCGACGTCTTCGGCTGGGTATCCTTTGCCGCTCCATCTATCTCCTCGGTTTCAAAGGCCTGCGTGAACTCGGCCTCGGGCCCAAGATCTTCGGGAGCCTCGGGTTTCCCCTGGCCGAACAGTTGCTCGAGACGGGAACTTATGTCGTTTGCGGAAACCACCCAGTCGTCTTTGGCGTCGGCGCGGGTCTGCGCCGACGTCTCAATATGGGTCATGCCGTGGTCAGCGCCGATGTCGACATGCTCGAACGTTTCCGGCCCCGGCTCGCCCGCAAGTGTTTCGGCCAGCGCATCATGCTCGGGCGAGGCCGCGAGTGTCTCTGCGGACTCCGAAGGTTCCGGCACCTGTACGGGTATTTCGGCGGGAGCATCGGCCTCCGCGGCAACCGCCGGGGCCCCGGTTTCACCGAACAGGGAGTCCATGCGCGAGCTGATATCGTCGCCGGTGACATTCCCCTCGTGTTTGTCAACTGTTTCCAGGGTGATCTCCTTGACTTCCGCCGCCGGGGGTTCCGGCTCGGCGGAAACCGGCGGTGCCTCGGGCTCGCCGAACAGGGTGTCCAAACGCGAGCTGACGTCGTCGCCGGTGACCGCGCCCTCATGTTTGCCCGCAACCTCGGTCACGGGCTCCTCGGGTGCCTCCGCCGGTGCCGCAGGCGCCGGCGCCTCGGGTTCGCCGAACAGGGTGTCCATGCGCGAACTGATGTCATCGCCGGTGACGACCCCGCCCTGGGTCTCGGACGTCTCCATGCCGAGCTCAACGGCCTGTTCCGGCGCCGCGCCGAGCTGTGCGGCGTCGAACTGCTGCGTCTTGACGAGCATTTCTCCAAAGTCAACACTGTCCTGCTGCTGCGGCGCCTCGAGGGGAATGCGGTCCATCTGGATCGTCCGGTCCGCGTCGACGATGACGTCCGACGGCGCCGAAACGCTGAATTCTTCCTCGGCAGCGGGCTGCGGCGCCCAACTGCCCTGGCCGATGATGTTCTGGATGTTGGTTTCGCCCGGCCCGCGGAAGGTCGCCGAAAGCTTGATGAGCGGCTTGTTGTCCGGGTCCATGCGCAGCAGCCACGCATACAAATCGCCCGCCTTCTCCCGTTCGCCCTGGGCGGCAAAGAGGTCGGCGATCAGCTTCACCGCGACCTGGTTGCGCCTGTCAAGCTGTGCGGCCCTGGTGAGCTCCGCGATCGCCTCCTGGTGCTTCTCCTGCTCAAGGTAGCACCGCCCGAGGATGACCCGGGCGGTCACGCTGTCCGGGTGGCTCTTGAGGCCCTCCTCGCATACGCTGATGGCCTGCTCGAACTCGCCGTTCTTGCGGTACCGGTCGGCAAGCCGCGAAAACACAAGGGACGAGGGGGATTGGCTCAGCTTGCTCTCGAGCGTCTTGATTGAGGCGTCTGATTTCGGCATTGCTCTTCTCTCCTTAATGGAGGATTTTGCGCGGGGACCAGGAAACAATTAAGGATACCATGAAAATAAAAAATATTCAAATGTTGCGGCGCTCGGCATTGAAAAATCTACCCCGCTTTCCCGGCCATCTTTTTTATGAGCGACGACGTTGAATGATCCTCTAAAAACGAAACGATTCTGATTTTCCCGCCGTATTTTTCCACCACAGGCTTTTCGATGATGTTTTCTGAATAATCCCCGCCTTTCACATGAACGTCGGGCTTGAGGATTTCGATGAACGCGCGGGGATCGCTCTCCCTGAAAATGAATGCAAAATCCACCATGCAAAGCGACGCGACAATGGCAAGCCTGTCCTGCTCGCTTTGCAACGGCCTTCCCTTTCCCTTGAGCTCCCGCACCATGGCGTCGCAGTTGACGCCCACGGCAAGGATATCGCCGAGGGAGGCAGCTTCGGCAAGGTACTTGATATGCCCGGCGTGGATGATGTCGAAGCAGCCGTTGGTGGTGACGAGGGTTTTGCCTTGGGAACGGAGCGGCGCGAGAACATTATGCAGTTCCGTAGCCGATTGAAAGGCGTTAGTTGATGATTTTTGCTTCATGCCTTGAAAATAGTATTCGTCAAAGGCGGGGTCGAGGGCGACAGGAGATTTATCGGAACTATCCCTTAAAACCTTACGTTAAACCCCACGATCGGCGTAATCCCGAACGGCGTTATGGGCTGGAAACCCGTGCCGTTGAATTCGTATTCGAGCACCGGTTTGTAATTGAGCAGGTTGATGATCTCGACAAACGATCCGACCTGGGCGCCGAATATCCTTCTTGTAAACCCGTACCGCGCGTTGGTGGTGAGGAGCCGGTCGAGCCGCCGGGCGTAATAGGCCTGGGCCGTGTCGAAAAAACCAAGGGCGGCTTTACGATGAACAAATGACCCTTATCACCGGGTTACTAAAACTCTTCTTATCTCCAGGTAAGATCCGGCCTTGATCTTGACGAAATATATTCCATTATATAAACGAGCGCCGTCAAATCTGACTTCATAGTCGCCGTACCCGATTTTCTCCGGTACCAACCGCATCTTTTCGACACCCCTCGCGTCGTACACTCTTATGTCAATTTTCCCGGCCTCGAAAGCGGTGGTAAACCGCAGGGAATTCCCGGAAAGAAATTTCATGGATGATTGAGCCGGTTTGCCGCCTTGGGTGGTGGCGATATATTCATACATTCCGGTTTCAGTTCCCACAATGGGCGTCATTGCGCCCGGACTTCCCGCGGCAAGTGCCGAAACTATGTTCGGCAAACCCGGCCCGCCGAGCATCTGCCAGGTGGCGCCCGAATCCATGGAATAATACGCACCGCCGTTGGTTCCGGCAAACAAGTGGTTGACATCATCGGAAGCAAGGGCGTTGATGTGCCGGTCCGGCAATTGCAAATAGGAAAGGCCCGTGCCGACGCTGTCCCATGAGCCGGATCGGTAAATGAAAATCCCGTTTGTGGTTCCTGCAAAGAGGCGGCCCTGGGGATCGACCGTCAATGCCGTCAGGGTGTCGGGCGGGTTGGTTGCCGGCCTTCCCAAATTGGTCCAGTTTTGGCCATCGTTTACAGAACGGGAAACGGTGTATTGACTTGAAGGCGACGGCTGTGAGATTACATATAATGTCCTCTTTGCATCAACCGCGACGGCCCTCACATACGGGTCGGTCAAGTATGTTCCTATAATGGCAACGCTGTCGGGGAACGCCATATAGGTGAATCCCACGCACGTGGAGCATGCTGTGGTGAAAGACCAAGTCGAAGAGGGACTGCCCCCGTTGAACGCATTAACATGCCAGAAATATGTGGTGAGCGGTAAAAAAGGCGAGGAATTCACCACGTAATAGGTTGTATTCATGCTGCTGGAAAATACCCAATTATTGAATCCGCTATCGCTGGAGACAATGAGAGTATACGGTGCCGTTCCAACCGAGGCCGGCCAGATGAACATGAGCGGATTTAATGATACGTCCTTTGCACCATTTGCCGGGCTTCTCAAGGTCGACCGAATCGGCCGTAATTCCAGCAGCCCGCGGCCCATGCTTCCTATATAAATGCTCGTATCCTGAAACACCGAATCCACATAAATGGCAATTGAAGTTACTGGAAATTTCTCCAGGAGCCTCCATTCCAATGTACCGTAGATGTTGTTGAATGTGGCGCGATACACGCCGCTGTCGTTTGCAGCAACCATAAGCGAGGGCGAGCGGATTGCCACGGCGGAGATGTTTGCTCCGCCATAGGGTGTATCCAACTGCGTCCAGCCAGAAACACAGGCCTTGCCAAGGCATTCATCTTCCGACTGGTTCCAGGCCATGACGGGGTGAATAATGAACACTAGTGCATAAAAACAAAGGAAAAAGGAACCAGTGAATTTCTTCATAATGGCCTCCCGAAGATTTGGTTTGACCAGTTTTCGATGCTATTTCGATTGGTACCTTGCGCGATAGCAACGCATTTGTTCCATGGTAAAAGCCGCTACCCGGATTTGAACCGGGGATGCCTGTTTTTGCAAACAGATGCCTTACCAGACTTGGCAATAGCGGCAGATTATTCCTGTTTGTTAATCCTTGATCTCTGGCCCGTGTTCTTTAAAATAAAGTCGCTAATTCAACTATGTCAATCCCAAAACACACTTGATTATTTTTCGGCTTTTATTGCGGCAGGGCTGACAACGCTCAATGGTAATATAAGCAATAACGGGCGGGACAAGGTCGTAAAGAAATAAAAAGTGGTTTCTGGCAGAAAACCCTTCCCGGGCAGAGAAAGACCCAGGACCTCAAATGAACTACAGCTGCTACAAACCCGCCACGGACGGCCGGTCCACCACTCTCGGATTTTCCAGCAGGAACCTCATCACCGTATCAACTAGTTCCCCAACCGTCTGCGCGTTCTGCGCCGCCGTCCTCAGCCGGTGCCCGAAAAAGAAATTGCACGCGTAATATTTCATGAATTCCTTGAGTCTTCCGATTGCCTTTTCAGGCGGGAAGTCTTCGTTGACATAATCACAAAACTGTCTGAACACGCCGGCGTAATCAACTGGCGTTGCACTCGTTCCGGTACCTTGTATTGGGAATTCCCGGAAAATCCACGGCCGCACGATTGCCTGTCTCCCGATCATAAGGCCCTTTACCGCCGCGAACGCGTCCGCATTCCGTTCGATATCCTCGACGAAGCCGATGTCGCCGTTGGCGATCACCGGCAGTTTTGTCTGTTCGCAGATCCATTCGAAGAATTCCCATCGCGCGCGGCGTTTGAGCTTCTCCTTGAAAAAACGCGGGTGCACGAACAGCGCGTCCGCGCCGCAGTCCTCGATGATCCTGAGACGCTTCCGAAACTCGGGCTTCCAGTCGGTCTCGCTTTTCCACAGCCTGCACTTGACCGTGAGAGGGCCGCCCCAGCAGCTCCGCAGCGTTTTTAGCACTCTTTCAAAACGCGCGGCGTCCGCGTACAGCGACACGCCCGTTCCCTGGCGCTCCATTTCCGGGGCCGGGCAGCCCGCGTTGAGGTCGAGCGCCGCGGGTGAGACCGCCGCCATACGCTCGACGATGGAGGCGATGTCTTCCCTCCCGTTCAGCGCGAGCTGGTACCAGACCGTTTCCTCCTCCGGCCTGCGTTTTGTAAACGGACTCTCCCCCGCTTTTTCATGCAGCACCGCCCTGCCGGACAGCATTTCCGTAAACAATGCCCCGTAACCGCCAAAACCGGCAACGAGCCTGCGGAACGCGCAGTGCGAGACGCCGGCCATGGGCGCGCAGAACAACGGCGGCGACACAACAAGCTGTTTAATTAAAAGGGGCGAAAGGATCATTCTGAAGGGCGCCGTCAATGCGGGACAATCGCTTTAAGGAGTATGCCGCAGGAGAGATAGAGCACAAACGCCACGATGCCGGCCATGAGATAAATATCCGCCTCGCCGGCCGGACGCGGACCTGCCGCAGCGGTCCGCCTGCTTACGGAGGCAAGAATGGTTTCCGCAACGGCGATTCCCGCGATAAAAAGAAACTGCGAGAACACCGACCACGCGAATGACGGAAAAAAAGGAAGCCCCCACAGGAAAAGCGCAATGACGGGGTCGGCCACGCCCAGCAGCAGGGTGATTCCCACGCCGTACGGCATCAGCCGTGCCAGCCGCTCGTTCGCGGACTCGTTTGACCGGGCCGCGGCCTTGAATGCGGCAATGTTGTTTTCCTGAAAAACCGCGCCGCCCGTCCGCGCGATCTTCTCCCGGAGCGCGCAAATCAGGCCGTAACAGTTTCTTGCCCTGAGCGAAATGATGAGGCGCCCCCCGGGATACCGGATGATGCCGTAACGCAGAAGCAAAGGGACCTGGACATACCGGAACTCGGCGATCTGGCCATACGCCACGCTCACGATGCGGAACGGGCTCCGCTTGGTGAGGCGGTCGTCCGAAACGATGTACACGGTGTCACGCATCTCCCTTGTCAAGGTAAGCCGCACGAGGCCCAGAAACAGGCCGGTGAGAAACACGTCGATGGTGAGCCTGGCATACGAGGAAAACATTCTTACCGACGCCGCGCTCACTCCCGCGGCCGCGCAGAACAGGCAGGTGAGGAACAGGCCCAGCAACAAAAACAGCGCCAGCCGCTCGAAACCGGCAAGTTCGGTGGAGGTGGTATAGGTTTCTTCCATTGTTATTTTTCCGTAAAGATTTGCCGCTGAGGACACGAAATAATGTTGGAAGTTAAGGGTTAAAAGTTGAAAATAACAAAACAAATAATCAACATCAAACTTTCATCTTCCAACTTTAAACTATTTATTCTGCGCTCTCTCCGGTAATTTTATCATTTAATCCTACTGGTACACAAATCAATTATGCCGCATCGTTTTGCCAGCGCGGAAAGCAATTCCAGATCGTCGGCGGTTTTTATGACCGCGTATGAATCCGGCTCAATGCTGAGAACGGCCCCGTGTTTGGCGCAGGACATGAGGTCGGTGGCGGCATATCCTATCTTGGGGCTTTTCGGAAGCCCGGGCAGGACTTCCTTGGGCGGCGTCGCGTAATCGGGCAGGCCGCTTTTCGAAAGCAGCGCGACGTCGAAGACATAAAGCCCCGTGTTGAAAGGCAAAAATAACTTCCCTGTTTTGTCCCGCACTTTCATGGTTTCGTTATTGCGGACGGCCTGCTCGATGATGACAAGCGAACATGTGCCATTTTTTTCAAGGTTTACAAACGCGCCGTACTGGTCTGTTTTGTCGAATTTCGTCCTGAGGATGCCGACGCCCATGCAGTCATGCTGTTTTCCGGCCGCCGCCATGGCCAGGACCACGGCCGGATCATAGAGCGCCGTGGCCTGCAGCGCGATTATTTTTTTGCAGCCAAGCCCCGACAGCCAGTCAAGCGCACTTAACATACCGGAAAATCCCGGTTGTGCGAGCTTCATGAACGGCCCGCCGGTCTCGTCCGGGTTGGTGGCGGGCCGCGCCTTATCGCCGTCAACGGCAACCATGCCGTCGGGCGTGAGATGGAGGCGCTCGTCCTGCGCAAGCGCGGCCAGGTATTTTATGCCGTAATTGTTGCGCGCCGCGATAACGCCGGAGATAATGCGGGCGTTCTCCGAAGACGCCGGCCCCGTGGTGACGATCACGGGAATGTCCAAACCGCCTCTTCGGCACAGACCTGCGATCACGGCAAGGTTCGCCTGCAGGCTGCCGAATCCCTTTGGAAAGCCGGGCAGCTGGAATGTCGCCTTTGTAAAGTCTTTCAGATCTGCGTCGCTCGCGCCGCGGCCGCGCAGGCTTGCACGCAGCCGCTCGCCGTCGCCGCCCGCGGTGAGGACAACGGCGTAGCCGGCCAGGTCAGACGGCGCCGCGTTGAGGTCCGCCGCATTAATCACGGGCGGAAACCTCTGTTTCGCGCCGCTCACGATTTTCTTCCTTTCCTCGGCATTTTTGATTGCCGCAAGCTGGCGGCGGCGATGCTCCCGGTACACCGGCGGCGGAAAACGCCTGTTGAGTTCGTCAAGCAGGTTTTTTTTCTGGGCCGCGGAAAAGGCGGAGAAATTATAAACGTGCTTTTGGGCGAGTGAATCGGTCCATGTGTTCATAAATTTATCTTTTGTGTAATTATCTATCATTTAAAAGCTGGCGACGGTTTTATATTCAACCCAATTCGTGAGTGCCAAACCTCTTGACAAATCGGGCAATATTTGTCATTTCTTCACTTATCTTAATAATGTCTACTTGACATTTTTTAAAAGATTTCAAGACGGCATAATAAACCCGTTCAACTTGAAGTTCTTCAATAAAAGACCGTCTTTTTTTAAACATTTCCTTTGAATTTTCATCTGGTTCTTCATGGCACATTCCCTTAAAAAGAAATGGATATTATCCAAGTTCAGATTATTTGAATAAAGCACCTTGTTGTCCGGTTTGATACCAAATGCTTCATATATTGTACTTATTCTTATTGCTGCCGAGCTTAGATAGGACAAAAGTATTGAAAGGCGCCCATCTTTCTGGCTCGGCCTACCATTCTCAAACCCTTTTGATACCTCTTTTGTCTTCATCAATAATTGCCTTTTGTCAATTCCTGATATGCAATTCTTGCCAAGCCCAACAAAGTTGTTTGCAGCATGAAAAAGCTGATTAATCTCTGCTTGTTTGTATTTCATGACGTCCCGGTGCCAATTGAATTTTAATCAACAGTCTCCCGTTGCTGACCTTTTCAACTGCCCTCCGGAGGACCGGTCGCGCAGATTTCCGGTTACGAAATCATGGGAAATATTTTGAAACGCGACCGGGCCGCAGCGAGGGGGAAACCTCCCCCACCAGAATTTTTTTAAAATTTGGAAATGTCAAATCCCTCCCCTCCTGTCAATCATTTCACCTCAACGATCAGGTTTGGCGGGTTTATCCCTTTTATCCTTGAAAAACGATTTTAACAACTGCGAACATTCCTCCTTTATCACGCCCGACGTGATTTTCGGAAAATACCGGTACGCTCGCTCCAGTTCCTGCCGGTGGAAGAACGTGTCGATGGCGCCGCAGCGCGGGTCGGGGGCGGCATACACGACGGCGTCCATTCTTGCCTGTAAAGCAGCGCCGAGGCACATGACGCAGGGCTCGAGCGTCACGTACAGGGTGCAGCCCGCAAGCCGCCACGTTTCAAGAAGCGTTGACGCGGCGCCGATGGCCACGATTTCGGCATGGGCGGTGGCGTCGGACAGTTTTTCCATGCGGTTGTAGCCCCGGCCGATGACCCGGCCGCCCTTTTCCACCACCGCGCCCACCGGCACCTCGCCTTCGTCAAAGGCCTTGACGGCCTCCTGATACGCGGCGTTCATAAAATATTGGGCGTCCAGCAAAACATATTTCCTTTCGATTTCAATATCCTGCATTGACTTTAAACTAAATTATCCCATGGGAGAAAATTCAAGTATAAATTTGTATTGCCGTATATCAAACCATAACACGCGTGGGACAAGCGATTGGTCAGGGTTGTCGATGAATTATTGACAAATGTCCGACCGGCGCCATTATAGTCTGTTGGCTAACCAGAATTCCGCCGCCGCGTTAGGGGCGACGGAGGGTGCGCTGGAGCGCATTGCCGGCCGACCCCGCCGCAAGGCATCGGGGCGGTCCGGCAACGAGGCAATTAGCCGAGCCCGGAGGAGAACCGACCCGAACCTGAGGTTTACCGAAGGTGAGGGGAACGCCCATCTTTTCCAACTACGATTGCTATAGTAAGTATTATGCCCCCCCAAATATTATTTTAGGTGACCAGTTTACAGCGCTCTTTTTATCTGGGGCGGGACCCGTGTGCCGGAGAGATGCCGGTCAAGGGGTCAGCCGGTTTCCCGATAGTATTGCTGGCGAGCTTTACCGACAGGATATTGTATCGTGGCCGAGAAGAATCCGTTCCGCATCCTGCTTGTCGATGATGAGCCCGGCATCCGGAAGATCCTGCGGCTGTTCCTCGAATTGGAGGGATATACGGTCTTCGAGGCCATCACCGCGAACCAGGCCATGCAGGTGGTGAAAAAGGAAAAGCCGCACCTCATCATCCTCGACGTGATTCTGTTCGGCCAGACGGGGTTTGACGTGTGCGAATGGGTGAAGAGCAACCCGGAAACAAAGGACATCATCATCTTTCTTTTTACCGCCCTCAACCAGGAGCACGATTACCGCGAGGGACAGCGCCTCGGCTGCGACCTGTACCTCACCAAGCCGCAGAACCCGAAGGACATCGTGGAAAAAGTCCGCGAGTACCTTCAGGCAAAGGCGGGCCCCGGCGCAGCGAACGCCGATTGACCAATTTTATCTGAAAGGAACGTTGTTGCACTCATGAACAGAAACATCACCATCGGCATGATCGTCACCGTCGCCCTGATCGGGCTCGCGCTGTTTTTTCTGAAGGACTCGATCCTGTTCTACACCAAAAGCCCGCAGGAGCAGGACAAGTACGCGCAGTCGCACCCCACCGTCTTCAAGAAGATCATCAACCTCGGGCTCGACATCCAGGGCGGCATGCGGATCGTGCTTGAGATTGACAAGTCGAACCTGCCCAAGGAGGCGACGGGCGACATCCTCGACCGGGCCTACACGGTGATCGAGAACCGCATCAACGGACTCGGCGTGGCCGAGCCTTCCATCCAGAAGCAGGGCACCGAACGGATCATCGTCGAGCTGCCCGGGTTCCGCGACGAGGCGGCGGCCTCGCGGGTGATCGGCTCCACGGCGCAGCTCGAGTTCAACCTGCTGCGCGAGCCCGCGGAGCTCGACAAGGCGATCAAGGTCATCGACAACACGCTCAAGGGCCAGAAGCCCGCCGACACCGGCGCGGCCGCCGCATCCGCCGACACGTTGACAACCAAGAAAAAAGAGGCGCAGAGCAAGGCGCAGAGCCTTTTTGAGGGAAAAGAACTTCACAAGGACACGGCAGCGGCAGCCGCGGAATCGACCCAGACCGAAGACACCACCACCGCCGCGTCGTTCTCCGAGCTGCTGTCGGGCGTCGGCGAGCAGATCGGCGTGCTGGAAAGCAACAAGGCGAAGGTCGACGCCATTCTTGCGCGCAAGGACGTGAAGGACGCGCTCGAACGCTCGGGCCTGGGCGGCTCCAATTTCCTCTGGGGCCACGAAACAAGGGTCCTCGGCAGCTCCCTGTACCGGATGTTGTATTATGTCAAGTCGCGCCCCGAAATGCGCGGCGACGCGATACGCGACGCGCGCGGCTCCATCGACCGCAGCGGGTTTTCGGCGGGCCAGGCCATCGTGGAGCTCGAGATGAACAACAAGGGCGCCAAGACGTTTTCCCGCGTCACCGGCGCCAACGTGAACAAGTATCTCGCCATCGTGCTTGACTCAACCGTGTATTCGGCGCCCGTCATCCGCAGCAAGATCCCGTCGGGAAGGGCGCAAATCGAGGGCAGCTTCACCATGGAGGAGGCCAAGAACCTCGCCGTGGTGCTGCGCGCCGGCGCGTTGCCCGCGCCCGTCAAGATCATGGAACAGCGCACCGTGGGACCGTCGCTGGGACAGGACTCCATCCGCGACGCGACCTACGCCGCCATCATCGGCGCCGTCTTGGTGTTCATCTTCATTCTTTTCTACTACAAATTGAGCGGCGCCTACGCGGTGTTCGCGCTCATCCTGAACCTGCTGTTCGTGCTCGCCGCGATGGCCACCATCAACGCGACGCTCACGATCCCCGGCATCTGCGGCCTGGTGCTCAACCTTGCCGTCGCCGTGGACGCCAACGTGCTCATCTGCGAGCGCATCCGCGAGGAACTGCACCTCGGCAAGACCGTGCGCAGCGCAATTGACATAGGCTACAAGCGCGTGCTCGTGGTCATCCTCGACAGCAATCTCACCATGCTCATCAAGGCGGCCATTCTGCTGTGGATCGGCACGGGCGCGATCAAGGGCTTTGCCGTGACGCTGATGTTCGGCCTCATCATCTCGATGTTCACGTCGCTGTACATCACCCACATCATGTACAACATATTCACGCCCAAAACCGGGGAAAAACTCAGCATTTAATATAGAAAGAAAAGAAGGGCATTTATTCTATGATCCAGATTTTCAAAACAGTTCCCAACATCAACTTCATCGGGGTATGGAAGATCGCCTTTTCCATTTCGGGCGCGCTGCTGCTCATCACCGTGGGCTCCATCATTTATCACAAGGGGTTCAACACCTCCATCGAATTCACCGGCGGCACCGAGATCCAGCTCCGGTTCGAAAAGCCGATTGAAAACGACCTGGCAAAAATCCGGTCCGTCGTGAGCGGGCTTTCGTTCGGCCAGCCGGAAATCAAGACCATCGGCGCCATCAAGAACAACGAGATCCAGGTAACGGTGAAAAAGCAGGGCGAGGGCACCTCGATCGGCGACGCGGTGAAGCAGGCGCTCATCAAGAACTACCCGGAGAACAAATTCGAGGTGCGGCGCGAGGAAAAGGTGGGCACCAAGATCGGCGCCGAGTTCGCTTCGAAGGCCTTCTGGGCGGTGGTGCTGGCGCTCATCGGCATCGTGATTTACATGGGGATACGGTTCAACATCCCCTACGGCCTCGGCGGCGTGCTGAGCCTGTTCCACGACGTGTTCATCACGCTCGGGTTCTTCTCGCTTACCAACCGGGAAATCTCGCTGGGCATCATCGCGGCCCTGCTCACCATCGTGGGATACTCGCTCAACGACACCATCGTGGTGTTCGACCGCGTGCGCGAGAACATGGGCGGCAAGCTTTTGGGCCCCAACGTGGAACCGATGATCAACAAGAGCATCAACCAGACCCTGTCGCGCACCATCATCACCACGGGCACGGTGCTCTTCGTGCTCCTGGCGTTTTCGCTTTTCGGCGGCCAGGTGATCCAGGACTTCTCGCTCGCCATGCTCGTCGGGTGCGCCAGCGGCGTGTATTCCACGGTCTACATCGCGAGCCCCATCGTGCTCTGGTGGAACAAACAGTTTCCGGCGAAAATCTAATCGGTTTGATTTAATCTTTATATAAATCCCTGCTTCTTCTTTGTGAAGGAGCGGGGCTTTTTATTTTATCATGATTTCATGATAAAAAGTTGGGCGCGTCGCGCCTTCGCAACGCAACCGCTGCGGAACGCCGCTTCGCGGCGATACACAAATTGTAGGGATTTTTTTTCTTGGCCGGCAAAGGGCAATGATATAATGGATGGTGCGGAGCACCGCTACCTTACCCTAAAGGAACAAAGTGACGCAAAGCGATTTTTTCCCCCTCGCCCTGTGGGAGAGGGGGTCAGGGGGTGAGGTTGCACGAAAAACCCAACAATTCCGTTTATTCCGCGACAATCTCTTCCTTCATGAACAAATTCATCCAAAATAAGGTATTTTACCCCCTATAGCCGTAATTCTGTCATCATATGGGACATCAATTATCATCATGAAAAAATATCTTCCACTATTATTCCTCATCATCATTTTTGCGAACGCCGTCAACGCGGAGAAAAACCCGTGCGAGCTGACCATTGCGGTGCTCAAGTACGGCGGCGGGGGCGACTGGTATATCAACCCGTCGTCGCTGCCCAACCTTATCACGGCGCTGCATGAGCGCACGGCCGTGCCGGTCTGCGACACCGTCGCCACGATCGAGATCATGGACGAGAAATTGTTCCGTTACCCGTTTTTATACATGACCGGCCACGGCAACGTCCACTTCACCGACGCCGAACGGCTGCGGCTGCGCAAGTTTCTCGCCGGCGGCGGATTTTTATGGGCCGACGACTGTTACGGCATGGACAAATCGTTCCGGCGGGAAATGGCCTCCCTGTTTCCGGAGAACCCGCTCGTGCCCATCGGCAGTGGCCATCCCATTTACAAAAGCAAATACGCCCTGCCCGGGCTGCCCAAGATCCACGAGCACAACGGCGACCCGGCACAGGGTTTCGGCATCTACTTCAACAACCGGCTCGTGGTGTATTACTCCTACAGCTCCGACATCGGCGACGGCATGGAAGACCTTAACGTGCACAACGACGGCCCCAGGCTGCACGAGCTCGCGCTCGAAATGGGGATCAACGTCGTCGTGTGGTTTTTAAACCCATGAATTCCGATCTCGCAATCGTCATGCGTTTTCTGCACGGGCTCCGGCGGCGGCTTGTTGCGGCCGCCCTGGGCCGCCGGATTTCCCGGCTCGCCTCGGCCGTGCTGTTATGCTGCGCGGCCGTGCAGATTCTTTTTGCCGCATTCCCCTGGGTGATCCTGCCCGTGATCTGGGATTTTCTCCTCGCGTTCATGATGATCGCCGCGTGCGCAATCTTCTGCGATCTCTTGTTCCTGCGCAAACCAACGCTGCTCCATGCCGCCCGTACCGCCGAAACCACGGCAAGCCTCGCCCATCCGTGGCTCTCGCTTTCGGTCGAACTTTCCCGTCGGCATAACGGCTCCGATTCATTGACATCCGCAACATTTGAAAAAGCGGCGCAGGCCATCGCCGACACTGCGCCTGCCGCGCCGGGAATGAACTATTGGCGCAACGCGGTCATGCTGCTTGTTTCGGTTCTCGCTTTCATCGGGTCGGGCGGCTTTCTGCAGCCGCAATGCGCCAGGTTCTGGAAAATGCCTTTTTCGTATTTTGCGTCGGTGGCCGCGGAAATTTCTCCCGGCACCATCAGCGTTCCCAGCGGTACGTCGTGCGTGGTGCGGCTTGCGCCGCGCGCGGCGTTTTTTCCCTCGTGCCGGCTCTCGGTGTTCTTTGCCGATGGAGGGCTGCAGAGGAACTCCCTGCTTGCCGCGGACAACGCGGGACGGTTTTCTTTCCGCCTCGATACCGTGACCAGGTCGGTTGCCTACCAGTTCACCATCGGGAATACCGTGTTTCCTGCCGACACTGTTTTCGTTGTTCCGAAGCCGCTGCTGTCGCGGCTCCAGGTCCGCGTGACGCCGCCCGCCTACACCGGCATCAGGCCGTCAACCCTGCTTGACGGACAGGGAAATTTCATCGCCTATCCCGGTACGCGCGCGCACATTTCGCTCTCCGCACCGCACCCGCTCAAGCGGGCGCTGTTCATCTCGTCGCGGAACGACACGGTGCCCTTTTCGGTGTCGCGTTGCGACGCGTCCGGCGACATCACGGTTTCCTCGCGCCTGGGCTACACGTTCGCGCTCACCGACACCTTTCTCCAGAAAAGCGATTCGGTCCCGCTTTTTTCCATCGACGTGATCCCGGACGCGCCGCCGTCGGTGTTCATCGTGAAGCCGGGCCGCAGCGGTGACTGCACGCCGGCCATGAGCGAAACGCTCATGGTGGAGGCCACCGACGACATAGGAGTGCGCGCAACCGGCGTTTTCACCAGGAAGAACGGAGATTCTCCCGTTGCCTATGTCAATCATGATGTTGCCCGCAGCGAGGGGCTTCAGAAACTCGTGCGGCTCGAGCTGCCGCTTGATCTCAACGCGTTTTCACTGTACCCCGGCGACACGCTGTTTTACTGGGCGACCGCGTGCGACAACCGGGAATACGGCCGGCCGCAATGCACGGCCTCGGACACGTTCTTCTTCCGCGTCCCCACGTTCGAGGAGATACAGCAGAGCGTCACCGACGAGCAGAATTACACCGAGCGCGCCCTGTCGTCGGCCGCCAGGCGCAACGACGAAATGCGCCGGTCGCTCGACAACCTCATGAAGGCTTCGCCGGGAAAGCAGCGGCTTTCGTGGGAACAGCAGCAGATCGTGCGGGACCTCAAGGAGAGCGCGGCGGCTCAGGCGGATTCGCTTTCCAAGGCCCTGGAGTCCTTCAAGCAGGCCGTTGACAAACTAAAACGGCAGGACGCCGCTCCCGCCGAGATCCTGTCGAAAATGGACGAGGTCCAGAAGGCCATAGAAGAATTGCGGCGCCAGTACGGCGACAGCCTTCTGTTTTCCCTGCCCTCCAAGGCGGACGACGTTTCTCTGCGCGACCTGCAGGAATCGCTTGAAAAATTCAAAAAGGCGATTCCTGATCTGGCGCAGCGGCTCGAGACCACGCTCAAATTTTTACAGGCGCTCAAGCGCGACATGGAGCTCGGCAGGATGGCGGTAAACGCGCAGCGCCTGGCGCGCGAGCAGCAGGAAAACGCCTCGCAAAAAGAAGCAGGCGCATGCATGAACAAACAGGAAAACCTCTGCAACGGCATTGACGGGCTGCTCAAGGACATCGATAAAAACGCCGGCGCGTCCGGCGATTCCTCGCTTTTTTCAAAGGACCAGTTGCCTGCGCTCGGCCAGATATGTCCGCTGCAGAAATCCCTGCGCTCGTCCCTTTCCAGAAAATCGGTTCCCGGCAGGGACGACATGAATGCCATGGCCGGCTCGCTCATGGCGCTTTCGGAAAGCCTTTCAAACATGCAGGGCTGCGCTTTGGCGAAAAAGCTCGACAAGGAACGCGAGATTTTGCTGGCTATGGCGCATGACGCACTGGACATGTCGGCGTGGCAGCAGTCGCTTGTCGAGGAGTCGTTCAGCCCGTCCGGATCGGCCGGCGAGACCGCCGCGCTCGAGCAGGCGCTCAGGAACTCTCTCGCCGCGAGCAGGGAAAAAATGAACCTGCTTTCCGTGGTGCCCCCGCGGACGCTCTTGTCAATAAAGAAAAGCTACGACAACGCAGACGCGGCGATCGCCAACGACCTTGCCTATCTCTCGTCCGAAAACGCCAGGATCTATTCCCGCGACGGCGAAACTGGTCTCAACGATCTTGTCAGGACCGTGCTCGACGCCCTGTTGCAGCTCGGCAACATGCAGTCACAGTCCGGCGGCGCGGGCGGCATGATGTCGGGCATGCGCAGGCTGTCGTCGAAACAGGCCATGCTCAACGCGGCGACCGGCGGGCTCCTCAGAATGCTGCTCGGCCAGGGCGGTGAGGCAATGGAACGCGAGGGGCAGGGCGGGCGCGATGGCGGAAAAGGCGGGCGGGAAAACGAGCGCGCCCGCGAAGAGGCGGCCGCGGCGCAGAGGGCCATCGCCGACGAGCTCAAGCGGCTCGCGGAAAAATACGGCAAGGAGGCGGGCGCGTCCCTTGACAAAAAGGCACGCGACCTCGAGGAGGAGGCGCGCCGCCTGTCGAACATGTTCGACAACCCGTCGCAGGAGCTGCGCGACCGGCAGGACCGCTTCCTTTCGCGGCTTTTGGAGACCTCGTTGTCGCAGCACAAGCAGGACGAGGGCAAAGAGGAACGGGTGTCGCAGTCAGCGAAAAACATGTTCTCGCCCCAGAGAAACGACACGACGGCGGGTTCCCGCGATTTCGACACCTACTACCGGCTCCGCCAGCGCGCGTTTACCGGGAATTTCCCGGAAAGCTACCGGTTCTCCGTGAAAAATTATTTTGACTCGCTGGGAGTTCTTTACTTAAAAGAGAAATAAAAAATAATGATGCGTTGATGCATTTATGGATGACCAGTGTCACTCCCGCGGAAGCGGGAGTCCATCGTGCAAGAACAGATTCCCGTTCCCCGCTTTCGCGGGGACAAGTTTTGCGGTAATGACACACGGAGTGTTATCCATTTACCGATTGATTAAAAGAAACTCTTCAACCCATCACCCTCTGAACCCATCAACCCGTTAACCCGCGATGCGCATCCTTCTCATCAACACCAACCAGTTAAAGATCCCGTTTCCGGTCATGCCCGTGGGGCTGTGCTCCGTGGCCGCCTCGCTCGAGGCGGCGGGCCACCAGGTGAAGGTGTTGGACCTCTGCTTTTCGCTCAACCCAGCCGCCGACATCGCCGCGGCGGTCGCGTCGTTTTCGCCGGGCATGGCCTGCGCGGGCATACGCAACATCGACATGGCCAACGGCTTCAGGCCCGCGTTCATGCTTGACAAAATAAAAACTGGCGTGATCGTCCCGCTCAAGCGGGTATTTTCCGGTCCCGTCGTGCTGGGAGGCCCGGCGGCGGGGATCAACGGCGCCGAGCTGCTTGGCTATTTTGACTGCGACTATGCAGTGCAGGGCGACGGCGAAGGGACAACGGTCGCGCTCGCGAACCGCATTGAAGCGGACCTGAGCCCGGGCGGCATGGCCGGGCTCATCATCCGGCGCAAGGGCATTGTGGCCGAAGCAAATCCCCCGGATTTTCCAGACGATCTCGACACTCTCCCGCCCTCGCGGCCGCAGAAATACCTTAACTGCGCGCTTTACAAACTGTACAACTCGCCGTTCCCCGTGCAAACAAAACGCGGTTGTGCCCTTTCGTGCGTCTATTGCACCTATAACCGCATCGAGGGCCGTGTCTACCGGCTGCGCTCCCCTTCCGCGATCGCGGACGAGATCCAGGAATTCGCCGCGGCCACCGGCAACCGCACCGTGGAGATCGTCGACAGCACGTTCAACGTGCCGCTTGACCATGCCAAGGCGGTGCTCAGGGAAATTATCTCGCGCAACGTAAAATTGCGCCTGTTAACCATGGGACTGAACCCGCGCTTTCTGGACCGCGAACTCGCGGGACTCATGAAACAGGCGGGATTCGTCGAGGCATGCTTCGGCACCGAGGCGATTTGCGACGACATGTTAAAAAGTTTCGGAAAAAATTTTTCAGTGGCTGACATCCGAGCGGCCGCGGACATCATCCACCAGACCCGCATTCCGGCGTCGTGGTTCCTCATCATCGGCGCGCCGGGCGAAACGGCGAAGACCATCAAAGAGACTTTTTCGAACATCAGCCGCATCGCGGCCCCGCTTGACCTTGTCAACATCGGCGTGGGCATACGCGTGTACAACGGCGCGCCCATTGCCGAAACGTGGAAGGCCGAAACAAAAAGTTCTACACCCGACAATTTCCTCACGCCCGTCGCGTATCAGCCCGGCACTCTCACCATGAAAAAACTCAAGGCCGTCACGCGGCTCGCCGCGGCGCTGCACCATAATTTCTTCATGTTCGACGAGGGCGCGGTCATCCTTCTGCCGGTGAGGATCATCATGGGCCTGTTTTTCGCGAACCAGCCGCTGTGGCGGGGCTATATCGTGATGCGGCTGTTTGAAAAATATTCAGGCGTGTTTTTGGTGAGGGCGCTCATCGCGTGGGTAAGGTGCAATGCGGCGTTTCGGAAAGGGATGAGGGCTATAATGGCTGCAAAGGAAAATAAGATGACAGGTGATCGAAGTCTGTATCGTTATGAAGAATAAACGCACCATGGTGAAGACACAACGCCGCGATGATGCAATCGGCTGGGCTCCCGATATGATTCTTAAAATATTGAAAATGTTATGGCCTTTTATTTCAACCGGCCTACTTTGAGTATACAAGGGAAATGGTCGATGCCAAAACCATCGGAATGTCACTCACCTCTTGGAATAATTCCCGCCCGCGAGCAACACGTTCGATATTTTTTCCGCCAGCTTTTCAAAGCTTGTCCTTTCGACAGCCGGGACCAGGCCCACGTAATTCTCCTGGATTTTCCCGAACGAGACGACCCTGCCCGAATCCGCCTTCAGGTAAACGTAGTCCGCGGAAAAATTAAGCGTCGTCTGGCTGAACACGACGTCCTGTTCCTTGTATTCGACGGTCGCCGAATCGAGTGCCGCATTGTAAACGAACAGGACAAGGTCGCCCGCTTCGGCGCAGGGAAGTCTTCCCGCAGGACGCCATATTCCGGTGTAGGCATTTTTCACCCGAACGGAATCCCCGACAACAGCGGCGGCCTGCCGGCCGCACCACTTCACGCTGCGGAAGCATGAGGTCTTCGAAAGGTTTGCCGCAACGGCCTGCTCAAAGAAACTGACGATCAGGGAATCTTTCCTGCCTTTTCCCAGGATCTTTTCCACGGAGCCCGGGAAGTTGATCGTGGAATTAAAAAACGGCATTATGGTCAGATTGCATGCCGCGAGCTGTGTTCTGTCGAGCTTGACAACAACATACGTGGGAGCACAGGACGCCGTACAAAAGAATACTGCCATGAGGATTCTTTGGGTAATTACTAGTTTGAGCCTTGTCAAAATGCGCCTCGTGTATTCTTTGGAGGTTATTTTCCAGTCAAGAATCAACCTTGGCTTTTTCTTTGATCAGTTTCTGCACATAGCTCCATAAAACATCAAGTAATTTTTCCTCCGGTACCTTCTCCTTCATTTTCCCCTTTACGAAAATCCGCCCTTCGCCCCTGCCGCCCGCGATGCCCACGTCCGCGTCGGCGGCCTCGCCCGGGCCGTTCACGATGCAACCCATGACCGCGATTTTGATGTCCGCCGTGAGCGGGGCAGCCATTGCCTCAACCTTTTCGGCGAGCGCGACCACGTTTATCTGGGTGCGTCCGCACGTGGGGCAGGCGATCACGGTGGGCCCCGGGGCTAGGCCCAGGCTCTTGAGGATCGCGATGCCGGCGTACACTTCGTTGACGGGATCGGAACACAGCGATACGCGCAGCGTGTCGCCGATGCCTTCGGCAAGAAGCGCGCCGATGCCCACGCTCGAGCGTATGGTGCCGGTTCTGAGCGTGCCGGATTCGGTGATGCCGATGTGCTGGGGAACGTCGGTTTTCCGTGACAACAGGCGGCACGCCTCGATCGTGGTGAGGACGTCGCTTGCCTTTATTGATAAAATGATGTCGCCGAACGAAAACTTCTCCATCATTGCAATGAACCCGAGGCCGCTTTGCACGAGCGCCTGCGGCGTTGCGCCGCCGTATTTTTCAAGCAGCTCTTTTTCAAGCGAGCCCGAATTGACTCCTATACGGATGGGGACATGCGCGGCCCTTGCCGCGTCAACCACCTTTTTCACCTTATCTGCCGCGCCGATGTTTCCAGGATTGATGCGCACCTTGTCGGCGCCCGCCTCGATCGCGGCAACGGCGAGCTCGTGCTGGAAATGGATGTCGGCCACGAGAGGTACTTTTGTTCCTTTCCGTATTTTCGCGAACGCCGCGGCCGCGTTTCGGTTGGGAACCGCGACGCGCACGATTTTGCACCCGGCAGCAAAAAGCTTTTCTATCTGGCCGAGCGTGGCGTCAACGTCCTCGGTGGCGGTGTTGGTCATCGACTGGACAGGAATCGGCGAATTGCTGCCGATGGGAATATTCCTGACTGTGATTTGGCGGGTTTTTTTACGGGTGATCATTTCTTGGTTTTCCTGATGATAAATTATTCGATCCGTTTTCACCTCACCCCATCACCCCGGCCCTGCGCTTCGCTTCGGGCCACCCTCTTCCCCTCTCCGTGGCGGAGAGGGGAAGAGGGGCCGGAGGAGCAGGGTCAGGCGAGAAATAACAGAGGCCCGCTCGCGCAGGCCCCCACCACGTGTTCAATCCGGAATAATTTCCATCACGCCGTTCACATCGCCTGCACCTGCAGCGATACCCTCAGCCCGTTCAGTCCCGACACCGCGATGCTGCCCGCGCCCGACTTCAGCTTGAACCCGTCGATGCGTGTGCAGAAGCCGTTCGCGTTGCCCTTGTACTGCAGGTCGACCATGAGCAGCTTGCTCTGCATGTCCCAATTCCGCTCGTGCACGGCCGACACGTTGGGCACCCACGTGAGCGTCTGGATCAGGTCGTTCTTGAGCCGGAAGGTGGAAACGCCGCTGATGGTGATCGACAGGGTCATGCCGTTGTTCTGCTGGTTGTTCCACTCCTTTACTATTTTGTCAAGAAGGTCCCTGATCGCCTTTTGCGACGCCTTGGCGATGGCCTGCGTGCCGGCCGTGTTGGCGCTGACGTGCACCATGGCCGCGTGCTCCTGCGCCGTTCCCATGATGCTCCCCGTGGTGCAATTGATGGCGCGGAGCGTCACGTCGGCCTGCACCGACACCATGCCGCCTAAATTCTGGTTAAGGTTCTTTGCCTCCCTGCTCACCGCGCTGCCCGTGATGATCACCTCCGCGCCGCTCTGCGTGCCGAGCTGGGCCGCTGCCGCCACGTCGCCGGCGATGCTCGCCATTTTTTCCTGCGAGGCGCGGATTGCGGCGCTCGCCTTCGGGTCGACAAGATCGAATTCGTAAGGATCCTTCAGGAACTGGAGAATGGTCGCCTCGGCCGACGAGTTGGTGGGCTCCCCGGTCCCCACGTTGTTCTCGTCGATCACCACCATGGTGCGCGGCTTGTTCATGGACTCGATGAGGATGTGAAACGCGGCAAGGTCCTGGGTGATGGAGCTTTTCGAGAGCACGGCCTTGATCTTCACTTCATAAGACCCGGCCTCGCTTTTCCCTTCCGAGATTTTTTCGTAGCTTTTCACCGAGCCGATGGTCTTGGTGATGATCTGGTCTTTTTTCACCATGAAATTCTCGATTTCGGTCTGCGAAAGAAGTATGGTGCCGATGCCTTTCTCAATGGCGTTGCGCTTTGCCGCCAGAAGCGCCTCTTCCGGGTTCGCCCCTTCGCCAAATCCCTCCGCGACAATGGTTTCGTCCTGGGCAAGAACTAGGCCGGCGCCGAAAACAAGCAGGAACCCCGCGCACAGCGCAATCATTTTCCGCATAGCAATCCTCCTCTTTGTGACCGGAAACAACGGTGAAAGTATGAATATATATTATCTCAAAACTGGTGGCCTGATGTCAATAGTCTATAAGTAAAGAGGCGGGCGTTCCGCGGCTTCGCCACGGCGGCCGTCCTTCCGGTCTCGCCTTTGGCTCGGGCTGCCACGGCCCCTGTATGCCTTCAGCGAGGGCCGGGCAGCACCGCGCTCCAGCACGGCCTCCAGTCCTGCCTAACGCGGCGGCGGAGTTCCAGTTAGTCAACGCACCATCGTGGCGCCAATCGATCGTTTGCAGCGTCAAGTATGACCTCACCCCGGCCTTACAGGCCACCCCTCTCCGAATTGGAGAGGGAAAACGATTTGTTTTTGTCACTTACTTTGTCGTATTACCAAATGAAGTGATGCAGTGGCGCAGTTGTCAAGTATTAACCAACAACCAAGCTAATGGAAATCTTTTCTTGTAATTGGCTATACTATTTGTCTTTTTCCGCCGTGTAAAGCTTGACCTGCCGCAGGCGGATGGTAAGCCACCCGGGTCCCCGCACACCACGAGACTCCGGCGCCAAAGAGGGGGTGTGCATATAAAATCTTCAATCAATATTTTCTCCCTCTCCCATTGGGAGAGGGCGGGGTGAGGTCTGATCACCGCCGCATCCCACGGCAGTGTTTGTCTTGACATATGGGATGCGGCGGAAGCCGGGGGCCAGGGGGGAGACTTCCCCCACCGGAATGTTTCTTAATGGGAAAAGAATTTATCAGAATCCTTGTAACCCGCAGCACCTGGTGCACACCGGCATCAACCCCTTTTTCATCTCGCGCCGGAAGGTCTTGAACTTCTCGCCGTTCCAGACATCGTAGAACGGCGTATCGTTGATGTTGCCGCAGGTGTAGTCCTGGTAGTCGCGGCAGGGCGTGACGCGGCCGTCGGGAGAGACTTCGGCGATGAAGTAGATGCTCTCGCAGCTGGGATAGCCGCAATGCCAGGTGTGGTCGGTGTAGTAGCGCCGGATTTCCTGTTCGGTGGTGATATCGGGCAAAAACTGCGGCACCGATGACCGGCCTTTGGAGATTTTTATGACCTCGGCGATCTGCGCCGCGGTGGCGGCCGGATCGACGTCGTTGAAGCACGATTTAAGGTAGCCGCGGTGGTTCCGGGGCTTGTAGCCGAACCGCTCCTCGAACACCTTTTCGTGGAGCGCGGAGCGCTCCTCGGTGATGAACCAGCCGAAGTAGAACGGGTGCAGCTGCGTTTTGTCAAGGACAAGCCGGTGGATGTCGGCCAGGTGCCGGTGGTTGTCGTTTGAGATGACGCTGATGGGAATGATGAGCGGGAACCTCAGGTTTTTCTTTTTCTTCATGGCGTCCACCTTGTCGATGATCGCCATGGTCTTCTCGAAGTTCTGCGACGACCCGCCGCTCGCGGGCGAGCGCATCAGGTTCTGCGACGCCGCGTCCCATCCGTCAAGGCTCAGAAACAGCACCGACAGCGAGCCGGTGGCCACGAGGTCGTCGATGATGGGGTCGAGCGCCTGGGCGTTGGTCACGATGGAGCCGAGCAGCTTGTACTTGGCCATTTCCTGGAACAGGGGCAAGAGCGGCTTCCACATGGTGGGCTCCCCGCCCCAGATGTAATAGTACGGCCGGTCGCGCCGCGTCTCGAACACCACGCGCTTCACCACATCAAAGTCGAGCTGCTGCAGCTTTTCGCCGCGCGAAAGCTTCGCGTTGAGGTGGCCGTTCTCGCCCCATTGCCCGCACGAGCGGCACCGCAGGTTGCACACCTCGTTGACGCGGAGGGAAATCTGCCCCACCGGGATGTTCTTGTCCCACCGGTGCGGAACAAGGTATTTGCGCACCTGGTGCGGCAGCATGTGCCAGTAGCTCAGGTCTGAAAATGAAAACAGCGGCGGGACGATGTAGTTCCACACGAATTGCGTCGGGAGAAGGGCCTTGCCCCTGAATTTGGCCATGATAATTCTTCCTGTTCTATTTTCTAATTTTTAATCTGGTGGGGGCACCGCTTCGCGTTTCCCCCTGGCCCCAAGCCTCCTAGCCGCGCGTTGCGCGTCTGCGGGGTCTCGGGGCACACCCCCTCCAGCAAAGGGGCGCGCGAGGTCGCTCGCGTTCGCTCGCGATGCGTCGCCCCTTCGCAACGCATCTTCTGCAGTTCATCCCCCTCCGCCTCCGGCACCTCCCCCTTGGAAAGGGGGAGTGACTTTACTTATGATATTCCTGCCTAACGCATCGGCGAACATTTATTCCACTTCAACCTTTACTTGCTCCAATTAACTTCAGTTCCAATTCAAAGAGACTTAAAAATATCTCCTGCTCATTCCTGTTTCTTAATTTTCCTCATACTCTGCAAGTTTTACCTGTAAAGTTTCCCACTCGACCACCAACTTCTCGTTTTTCTTTTTAAGGTCTTCGAACGCCATTGCGGTGTCATGAAGCAAGCCGTAATTGGAGGCGTTGACGGGATTGTTGAGGATGTCGTCGGCCGCCTTCATCTCGGCTTCCATTTTTTCTATGTCCTTCTCGAGCTTTTCAATCCTGCGCTGGGTCTGCTTACGTTCCTCTTTTCTGCGGATCCTTTCCTTCTTATCCTGTTCGGCTGCGGAAATCTCTTTTTTCGATGACGGCGCGGGTTCGTCGCTCTGCGAATAGCCGGCCTCGAGAAACGAGCGGTAGTCGGCGATGCTGCCGGGAAAATCCTTGAACACGCCCGGCCGCATCTCCACGATGCGGTTCGCGATGCGCGAGATGAAGTATTCGTTGTGCGACACGAACACCGCGGTGCCCGCGTAAGTCGCGAGCGCGGCGGTGAGCACCTCCACCGACTCGACGTCGAGGTGGTTGGTGGGCTCGTCGAGCACGAGCACGTTGCCCGGCCGCGCCATGATGCCCGCCAGGACCAGCCGCGACGTCTCCCCGCCCGACAGCACCTTCACCTTCTTGTCAACGTCGGGACCGCTGAACAGAAACGCGCCCAGCACGTTCTGGATAAACGTGCGTTCACCCGAGCCGCTCTCATGCGCGATGGTTTCGAACAGGGTTTTTTCCACGTCGAGCTGCTCGAGCTGGTGCTGGCCGAAATAGCGCAAATCGACGTTGTGGCCCACCGTGAGCCTGCCTTCCTGCGGCTTGAGGCCGCCGGCAAGCAGCTTGAGGAGCGTCGTTTTTCCCGCGCCGTTGGGGCCCACCACCGCGATCTTGTCGCCCCGCGTGACCGTCAGGTTGACTTTGTTGAATACGGCCGCGTCGCCGTAGGAAACCGAAATGTTTTCCAGCTTGAACGGCACGCCGCCGCTCTGCGAAGGCGACGGGAACCTGAACCTGATCGTCTTCTGCACCCGGGGGACCTCGGGCAGCTGCTCCTTGAGGTCCTCGACGAACCGTATCCGCGACTGCACCTGGGACGCCTTGGTGGCCTTGGCGCGGAACCGCTCGATGAACCGCTCCTTTTGCGCGATCTGGCGCTCGAGGTTGGCGCGGGTGCTCTCGTCGGACCGGTCGCGTTCCTCCTTGTACATCATGTAGGCGTCGTAATTGCCTTTGTAAACGGTCATCCCGCCGGCCGAAAGCTCGGCGGTGATGCCCGTGGCGCGGTTCAGAAAGTCGCGGTCGTGGCTCACCACGATGAGCCCGCCGCGGTACCTACGCAGGAACGTCTCGAGCCACACGAGCGAGTCCATGTCGAGGTGGTTGGTGGGCTCGTCGAGCAGGAGCATGGACGGCGACAGCAGGAGCAGCCGCGCGAGCATGACGCGCATGCGGTACCCTCCCGAGAGCTCCTGCACCGGGCTTTCCCATTTGTCATCAGGCACGCCGAGCCCCGCGAGGATGGATTTCGCGCGCGACGCGAGCGAGAACGCGTCCACGAAGTCCATCTGCGCCTGCAGCGCGTCGATTTTCTCGAGCGCCTTTTTAACGTGCCGGTGGTCGCCGAGGCTTGCCGACTTCGACGCCGCCTCGTACACTTCCTCGTAATCCAGCAGATGCGAGAACGGCTCCAGCACGATCTCGAGCGGGCTCGCGTCGCGCACCGTTTCCACTTCCTGGGCAAGATACCCAACGGTGGTGCCCGACGTCACCGCCACAGTGCCGCTGTTGGCCTCCTCTTTTCCCACGATGAGTCGCAAAAGCGTGGTCTTGCCCGTGCCGTTCCTGCCGATGAGCGCGACGCGGTCGTCATCGTAAAAGGAAATGTTGAGATTATTGAAGATGACCTGGGAGGAGTAATGCTTTTTAATGCCGGTGAGGGAAATCATAGTGTTCTAAAATAATTTCTTACTAAATAAGATGGGCGTTCCCATTCTTGCTTTACATAGACACAATTATCATGGCGCCTGCCGGTCACGGTACCGTGCCTCCTTCCGGGCTCGGCTAGTCGCCTCGTTGCCGGACCGCCCGAAGTCGCCTTCGGTGAAGGGGTGGCCGGCAATTCGCTCTTGCTCACCCTCCAGTCCGCACTGGCGCAAAACATCATCCTGCGTATTTTGTTAATCTGGATTTCAAATTCTGACAGGAACGAACTGTCAGAAAATGTCAAAGCTATAATATTTTATCTTCATCCGCCGTGTAAAATTTGCGCTGCCGCCGCTGTCTCGCCAGCCACTAAGTATCTCCGCAAATCATGGGTGTATCGGCGCCAAAGAGGGGGTGTGGGTGCAGATCGCCGCCGCTTTCATTTTCATTTTGGATTAGCGTTGTGGAAGCGGCGGAAGCTGCACCCCAGGGGGAGACTTCCCCCGCCAGAAAAACACAATGTTTTTCAATTGCAACTGACTTGCATTTAAATTTATATTGCAATTCAAGGAATTGCAGGAATCATCATGAAGCTTTCTTCCTTTGCCAAAAACCTCGAACAAAACGCGTCCCGACTATTATCCGACCGCGGATTAAAGAAGACGAAGACCCGCCTCTCGATCCTCAACCTGCTGCTGTCCTCCAAAAAGCCCCTGAGCCACCAGGACATCAGCCACAAGATACCGGGCCTTGACAAAGTGACCGTCTATCGCGTGCTGTCGTCGTTTCTCGATAAAAACATCGCCCACCGCATCGAGACGCAGGACCATGTATGGCATTTTGCCGTGTGCCCGTGCGGCCATACGGCGCACTGCCACCCGCATTTCTCCTGCCGCAAGTGCGGCAGGATCGAATGCTTGTCGGATGTAAAGCTGCCGGTCTGGAGCCGCTCCGCAACCGGCCATGTCGTGGAAAACCAGGAAATCTACCTGCACGGCCTGTGCGTGCAATGCGCGACACGGTGACAAAATGAAGCACATTTCCCTTTATATCCTTGGGGCCGCGTTGCTCGCCTTCTGCTTTTGCGTCCAGAAGCGCGCGGGGCGGATCGAAAAACCCCTGGTATTCGTGAGCATTGTGCCGCAGAAATACTTTGTCGACAAAATCAGCGGCGGCCTGGACAGCTGCCTCGTCATGGTGCCGCCGGGAACCAACGCGCACTCCTACGAGCCGCGGCCGGCGCAGATGTCGCTCTTGTCAAAGGCAAAAGCCTACTTCGCCGTGGGCCTGGAATTCGAAGGGCCGTGGCTGCCGAAGTTCGGCGCGCTCTCCCCGGCG
Source organism: Chitinivibrionales bacterium (assembly GCA_035516255.1). Lineage (NCBI taxonomy): Bacteria > Pseudomonadati > Fibrobacterota > Chitinivibrionia > Chitinivibrionales > Chitinivibrionales bacterium. The sequence goes on from DATJAL010000047.1 coordinate 83,584, forward strand.
CTCCGCATCGTGCACACCGACAGCGGCGTCAAGAAAATCCCCATGGAAATTCCGGATTCAAGAGGCGCAGTGCGCCACGCCGACCAAGGCGAGAGCGGGCTCGACCCGCACATCTGGCTGTCACCCGAACTTGTCAAACAGCAGGTCGCTTCGATCACCATAGCCCTGAAAAGTCTCGACACCGCGCACGCGGAAGTGTATGAGAATAATTCTTCGGCATTTGTCCGCGAAATAGATTCTCTTGAACTCAAGCTCCGCAGGATACTGCCATGTGATTCGGCAAATCAATCATCAAATAAAAGGGCATTTCTCGTATTTCATCCCACCTGGGGATATTTTGCCAGGGATTTCTGCCTCAAACAGATCGCCATCGAATCCGAGGGAAAGGAGCCGGGCCCGCGCACCATGAAAGCCCTCTTGGACGCGGCGCGGCAGTATCGCATCCGCACCGTGTTCGTGCAGCCGGAATTCTCGCGGAAAAGCGCCGAGGTCATTGCGCACGAAATCGGCGCAAGTGTAGTCGACGCCGATGCGCTTTCCTACGATTGGCCGAACACACTCTTGACCGTTGCGCAAAGGATTGCGGGTCAATGACCGAAAAACATGATGCAATTCCCGCCCTCGAGATGACGGACGTTTCGTTCTCCTACGGCGACGAGGCCGTTCTCACAGACGTTTCCCTTGTCGTCAACCGCGGCGATTTCGTGGGCATCATCGGGCCCAACGGCGGCGGAAAGACCACTTTGCTGCGCACCGCACTCGGCGTGATAACGCCCGCGGCCGGGACCGTCCGCCTTCTGGGCGCCGCACCGGAAAAAACACGGATGCGGGCGGGCTACATCCCGCAGGAGACCTCATCGAACAAATGGTTCCCCATTTCCGTGACCGACGTGACGCTCATGGGGCTGCTCTCGACGCGGCGCATGTTTAGCCCCTACACGCGGCAGGACCGTGAAAAGGCCGCCGCCATTCTCGGCGAGCTCAAGCTTTCCCATCTTGCCGATAAGAGCATCGGCGAGCTTTCGGGGGGACAGCGGCAAAAGGTGCTGCTCGCGCGCGCGCTCGTGTCGGAGCCGCAGATATTGTTCCTCGACGAGCCCACGGCCTCGATCGACGCCATGGGCCAGGACGAAATCTACGAGCACCTGCTCGCGAAAAACAAGGCCGGCACCACGGTGGTGCTGGTGACGCACAACGTGGGCGCGGTGTCGGCGTACATCAGGTCTGTCGCGTGCGTCAACAAGCAGTTGTTTTACCACGCCGACGGCGTGCTCGACGAGAAGAGCGTGACCGCGACGTTCGGCTGCCCCGTTGACCTCATCGCGCACGGGCTGCCGCACCGGGTGTACCAGGCGCATAAGCATTAATAAAGAGGTTGAACGGTTGAAAAGTTGAGGAGTTGAGGAGTTTAGACACAGTTGACCGTAGACCGTCAACTTGAAGAAGGCAATCCAATGCTGGATTTATTGCATTACGATTTCATGCGAAATGCTTTGCTGGCCGGGCTGCTCGTGAGCGTGGCCTGCGGCGTCGTGGGGAGCCTGGTGGTGGTGAACCGGCTGTCGTCGCTGTCGGGCGGCATCGCGCACGCGGCCTACGGCGGCCTCGGCCTTGCCGTGTTCTTCAAGTGGCCGCTGCTTTCGGGCGCCATGCTCTTTTCGCTCGCCGCGTCGTGGGTCATGGGCTACGTGACGGCGGAGAAAAAGGAGCGCGCCGACACCATGGTGGGCGTGGTGTGGGCCGTGGGCATGGCCTTCGGCATTTTAATGATAGACTTGACAAAAGGGTATTATGCCGACGTCATGAGCTACCTGTTCGGCAGCATCCTGGCGGTGCCGGGGCAGAGCATCCTCTTCATGGCCGGCCTCGACGCCGCGGTCCTCGCGGTGGTCGCGCTGCTGTACAAGGAGCTCGTGGCGCTTTCGTACGACGAGGAGTTCGCCCTGATCAGCGGCGTGCCGGTACGGGCGCTGTATTATCTGATACTGGTGCTCATCGCGCTCTGCGTGGTGGTGCTCATCCGCGTGGTGGGGCTCATCCTGGTGATCGCGCTGTTCACCATCCCCGCGTCCATTGCCGAGCTTTTCACCCGGAAGCTCGGCCGCATCATGGTCATCTCGTGCGGCCTCGGCATGGCGTTCACCATTTCCGGGCTTTTTCTTTCGTATTATTTCAACCTGACCTCGGGAGCGACCATCATTCTCGTGGCGGGGACCTGTTACTTTGCGGCACTCTTGGTCGCGCGGCTGCGCAAGAGGCGCCCGTCCGCAATTGCCGCGCCTTCCCACGGGAAGAATCAATGAAGCGCCTCTCCGTCACCCTGCTCGTGAAAAAGCTTTACCGCATCTGTAAAGAAAAGGGGCTCTCGCTTTCCATTGCCGAATCGTGCACCGGCGGCATGGTCGGCGCCGCGATCACGGCAATACCGGGCTCGTCGGATTACTTTAAAGGCGGGGTGGTTTCGTACGGCAACGAAGTGAAGCACGACGTGCTCGGCGTTTCACGGCTCGTTTTAAAAAACAAGGGCGCGGTAAGCGCGGAGACCGTGCGGCAAATGGCGGCGGGCGTGAAGCGGCTCTGCAAAACCGACTGCGCCATCGCGGTGTCGGGCATTGCAGGCCCGGGCGGCGGGACAAAACAAAAGCCCGTAGGGCTTGTTTATATTGGAATAGGGCTGGGGAAAAAGGTGCGGGGATTCAGATATTTATTTAAGGGAGGGCGGCAAGAGATCCGAAGGCAGGCAGTATATGCAGCGTTACAGAGGATGATTGATGAAGTAAAAAAAAGCCAATAAGGTCAGACCTTTTCTATTACCCCACATTTAGAATAGGATACTTTGCAAACGACACTAAAAAAACCACCACATTACCTACTGGTGGCGCCAGGCAGGACTGGAGGCCGCGCCGGAGCGCGGTGCTGCCCGGCCCACGCCGTTAGGCACATAGGGGCCGTGGCAGCCCGAGCCGAAGGCGAGACCGGAAGGACGGCCGCCGCCGCGCTTCGCGGCGGGGCGCACAGTTCTTTATTTTTTATTAGATCCACCCCATCAGCCAATACGCGACGATCCCGTAATATTCGTGCAGCGCGTCGGTCGATTCGTCGAGCGAAACGGCGTTGGGAATGAACGAAAACAGGTTGAACTGGAACGCCTTGTCTTCGCGGTAATCGGTGGGCGCCGGATGCACCACGTAGCCCCGCTTCTTGAACAGCAGCACCGAACGGTGCATGTGCATGGCGCTGGTCACCAGGATTATCTCCTTTGTCAATCCACGCGCAAGCAATATTTTCTCCACGTTCGGCGGGTGGTCGTGCGTGTCCTTCGCCTTTTCCTCCAGGATGATGCTCGCCGAATCAATGCCGCAGTCGTTGCGCAGCACGCTCGCCATGCACTGCGCCTCGGAACTGGGGAAGTCGTACACAAACGTTATCTTGCCGCCCGTGGCGATAATGACCGGCGCGTATCCTTTTTTAAACAGCCGGGCCGCGTTGAGGATCCGGTTTCCCGCGCCGGTGATCTCGACGCGGTCGCGCGGCGGGACCGCGGGCCGCGTGCACCCGCCCAGCAGCACGATGGCCGGCACCTTGGGAAAGTTCTCGGGCGGGTCGTAGCGGGCCTCAAGGCTCCGCGTAAGAACGTGCGTCAGGGCCGGGGTCGAGAAAAAGCACAACACCCCCGCCGACGCAAAGGACAGCACTAGGGCCGTTCTTCTTTTTTTTACAACGGCGAAAATGCCGGCCGCGGCCGCGCACAGGAACGCAAGCCCGACGGGATAGATGAGCATCTGGATGAATTTCGCCAAAAACAAGAGCATAAAGCGTTTAGAGGTTGAATGGTTGAAAAGTTGAATGGTTAGGAGAAAAACTTTTTGCCGGCCTCAATAACCTTACTGCAATATTTTTCATACCAGAAGTTTTTCAAACGATAAATTATGACGCACCGCTTGTCCTTTTTTAAACTTCTCACTCAACGGGGGATTGCTTCGCGGAGTTTATCCCGAGCCATGTCGAGGAGCTCGCAATGACACTTGTGGTGTTTGCTTTCAACTCTCATCTTAACACTTTCAACTTTTTACAACTCATCAACCCGTGTACCCGTCTGCTCGTCAACTTTTCACCTTGTCAACCTTTCACCCATTAAACTTTTTTTCACGCGAACATGTTCCTCATCAATTCGTCGAAATCCGGGCCGGCCATTTCGGGAATGAGCTCCCGCATATCGTCGTAGATCTTCTTGATGTTGCCGAGCTCCACGTGCGACCGCAGGTCGTGCACGAACTTCTCGATGCGGTCGGGGTCGAAGTTCTCGTTGCGCTGCAGCCGCACCTTGTCGAAGCGCGTGCGCGCCAGGTTTTCCGATTCGGTCAACAACTCCTCCTCGATCTTCTCCCCCGGCCGCATGCCGGTGAACACGATCTCAATGTCCTCGCCCACCTTGAGGCCGGAAAGCTCGATGAGGTTTTTCGCCAGGTCGACGATCTTGATCGGCTCGCCCATCTCGAGCATGAAAATGGCCTTCGCCTCGTTGAGGGTCGACGCCTGCAGCACGAGCTGCACCGCCTCGGGGATCGACATGAAGAAACGCCGCGTTTCGGGGCTGGTCACCGTGACCGGCCCGCCCTCGCGGATCTGCTTCTGGAACAGCGGGATCACGCTGCCGCTTGAGCCGAGCACGTTGCCGAACCGCACCACGTTGAAGAGCGTCCCCGACTTGTGGCGCTCGAGCACCACGCGCTCGGCGAGCCGCTTGGACACGCCCATGATGCCGCGCGGGTTCACCGCCTTGTCGGTGGAGATCATCACGAACTGCTTGACGCCGTGGCGCTCGGAGAGCGAGGCGAGCATGGCCGTGCCGAGCACGTTGTTCTTGAGCGCGGCCAGCGGGTTCCACTCCATGAGGTGCACGTGCTTGTAGGCCGCGGCGTGGTAGATGTAATCGACCGGATAGCGCCGCATGAGCAGGTCCATGAACCCGGCGTCGAGCATGTTGCCCACCACGGTGTTGACCACGACGTCGGGATGGCGTTTCTTGAGGTCCTGGTCGAGGTCGTAGGCGTTCTGTTCCGCCGAGTCAAGCAAAATGAGCCGCGAGGGCCGGTAGGCCGCCACCTGGTACGACAGCTCCGAGCCGATGGAGCCGCCCGCGCCCGTGATGAGCACGGTCTTGGCCGCGAGCTGCCGCCGCACGTGCGCGTCGTCGAGCGTGATATTGGGCCGCGACAAAAGGTCGTTGATCGACACGTCGCGGATCTGGTTGAGCTGGAACTTGCCGCTCATGATGTCGAGCATCGACGGCACGATCTTGAATTTCACTTCCCAGTCGGGCACCTTCGACGCGGCGATGATCTCCTCCACCTGCTTGTTGGTGGCCTCGGGGATGGCGATGAAGATTTCGTGGATGCGGAACTTCTTGATGTGCTGGCGCACCGAGCCGAGGTCGCCGAGCACCTTGAGGCCCGCGATGCGGCGGCCGACCAGCGCCGGGTCCCGGTCGATGAAGCCGTACAATTCGTATTCCTTGCGCTTGGCCGACTTGAGCGTCTTGGCGATCTCGTTGCCGGCCGAGCCCGCGCCCACGATGAGCACGTTGCGCACGTTTTCCACCTGGGGCACGAAACTCTCGCGGAAGATGCGGATGAGGACGCGCGTGCCGCCGTTGAGAAAGATGAAAATGGCGAAGTTCAGGATGTAAATCGACCGCGGGTACCCGTGGAACCTTCCGCTCAGCACGATCACGAACATGAACACGAGCGACGACAGGGCCGAGGCCTTCACGATGTCGATGAGGTCGTCGACGCTCACGTACCGCCAGATGCCCTGGTACAGGTTGAACACGCCGGAAAAGACGAGCACGATCACGACGTTGACCGGAAGCGACAGCAGGAACGAGGGATAGTATTTCTGGCCGCCGAGGGTGAAATCGAAGCGGAGCAAAAACGAAACGGTGAGCGCCGCGGCGGCGAACGCCGCGTGCATCAGGATGATGATGCCCAGGCGGTACTTGATGAGGGGACGATAAAGGGAAAAGGCCATAGTATTGTTTTTCGGTCTGCCTGCGTTTACATCCGTGTCTTAAACTGTATTATTTCACCAGCGCCTTGGCAACGGCTTTTGCAATCCTCGCAAGGTCGCTTTCGGCAAGGGCGGTGCCCGACGGCAGGCACAACCCGGTTGCAAAGAGCCTTTCGGAAATCCCGTTCGTAAACGACGGGCAGCGCCTGAACACGGGCTGCAGGTGCATGGGCTTCCACAGCGGCCTGCTTTCGATGTTCTGTTTCTCGAGCGCGAGCCTGACATGGTTGGCGACGGCGGGCGATTTTTTTGGATCGATGGTGAGGCAGGTGAGCCACCGGTTGCTTGCGCCGTAGCCCGCCTCGGGCATGAACGACAAGCCGGGAAATGCCGACAGCGCATTGCGGTAATAGTCGAAAATCTCCCGTTTCCGTTCTATTCTCTTTTGTAAAACAGTCAGCTGTCCCCTGCCGATCGCGGCGCAGATGCCGCTCATGCGGTAATTGTACCCGATGCGCGAATGCTCGTAATGCGGGGCCCTGTCGCGCGCCTGGGTCGCGAAGAACCGCGCCCGCTCGACGAGCCTCTTGTCGCGCGACACGAGCATGCCGCCGCCCGACGTGGTCACGATCTTGTTTCCGTTAAAGGAAAAAATTCCGATATGCCCCATGGTGCCCGTGCTTTTTCCCTTGTAGGTCGCGCCGAGCGATTCCGCCGCGTCCTCGATAAGCGCGACATCGTAGTGCCTGCATATTTTTATGATCGGGTCGAGGTCGGCGCTCTGGCCGTAAAGGTGCACCACGACCGCCGCCTTGATCCTCTTGCCTTTTTTCCTCCTTGCTTTTATCGCGTGTTCAAGGAGCCGCGGGTCCATGTTCCAGGATTTCTCCTCGCAGTCGATGAACACCGGCGTCGCGCCCTGGTACACGATGGGAAACGCGCTTCCCGCAAACGTGAATGACGAACACGCCACCTCGTCGCCCGGGCCGATGTTTGAAAGCACCATGGCCAGGTGCAGCGCGGCCGTGCCCGAGCTCACCGCCGCCGCGTGCCCGGCGCCGGTCGCCCCGCAGAATTCCCTTTCGAACGCGTCGACCTGCGGCCCGATGGGCGCGATCCAGCCGGAGGAGAAGGCGTCGTTGACGTACTTCAATTCCGTTCCGCTCATATGCGGTGGACTTAAGTAAATTCGCTTTGGTAAAGGTTTCATGATGTTGATGGTAAATTAATTGATAAGAATATCTTTGTGGCTTTTTTTATCTCAAGTACTTCGGCATTTGCATGTTCTGCCGGGGGCGTCGCCCCCGAACCCCTACCTACTTTTCTTCTGCAGCGAAGAAAAGTAGGCAAAAGACGCCGCGCCCGCAGCGCCGCCTGATCCCTCGGCCGTCAGGCTGCTCGTGAACTCGCCCGTAATAAAAACCATAAGATTAGCGGACTCAAACAGCACGAGCAGCTTCCTTCCGGCCTCAGGGGCAGCGCTGATGGCGAAAGAAAAAAACAGAATCGGCAGCCATCCTTTAACCGGCGTTAGGCAGGACTAGAGGTCGCTCTGGAGAGCGATGCTGCCCGGCCCTCGCCAAAGGCATATAAGGGCCGTGGCAGCCCGAGCCGAAGGCGAGACCGGAAGGACGGCCGACCCCGCGTAGCGGGGAACGCCCATCTGTTTTTATTATTTATCAACTTCCACTAACCTCAACCACTTATCCAGCGCAGGAACGACGGTAATCAAAATATATCCTATGTCCCTCCAGAAACTCCATTTTTCAAGGTACGCACTATTCAATGCCACCTTCTTCGGCCATATCACCGTGTCGTTGTAGTGCTTCGGATCGTCAACCGAGGCGAGGAGCTCCTCCTCGTTTTTGAAATACAGCGACGCCGGGCCGGTGATGCCGGGCCGCAGCTCAAGGACCCTGCGCGATGTTCCCTCGAGGCGGTCGGCGTACCCCGGCACGTCGGGCCGCGGCCCCACGAACGACATTTTCCCCACGAGCACGTTCCACAATTGCGGATACTCGTCGAGCTTGGAGCGGCGCAGAAATTTTCCCGGCGGCGTGACGCGGGCGTCCCCTGCCGCCGTTATGGTGCCGCCCTTTTCCGCGCCGGTAACCATGGTGCGTATCTTGATGATATCAAAAGGTTCTCCAAGCCTTCCCACACGCTTCTGCCTGAAGAGCACCGGCCCCCTCGACGTCATCTTGACGACAAGCGCAATGGCGCAAAACGGGACAAACAGCACGCAAAGCCCAAGCAGCGAGAAGACAAGGTCGAAGCAGCGCTTGAGGGGATTGTTCACGCTCATTGCGGTGCGCCCGAAAGGTGTTTTACATATTCGCTCATGACATTTTTATGATGCGTGAATGTTTTCTGTCGAGTAAATCCGCAAAACCGGTAAAATGCATTGGCGTTGACATCCTGCGAAAACGTCACGGTCTTATATTCCGTCACTCCGGCGTGCATAAAATAACGTTCCATTTTCAAAACAAGCCGCTTGCCGATGCCCTGGCCCCGGTATTTTTCGTCAACCGCGATTGAAAGGAGCTCCGCGGAAATTGAATCGTCCTGTACCGCTTTGTCCCTATTGTCACCTGCATGAAAAGGATACAGAAGCGTTTCCAGGATTTTCTTTACAACGGAAGGCCTGAATATATTGGGCAGCAGCAGCAATGCGAAAAGCCAGCCGCGGCGCAATACGATATGCCGGTACATCGCGCGGGTGTCAATGGCTGCTGAAATAAATCCCGCAGGATTTTTTTGTTCTGTATCATAGGCGACAAACACTTTTGAATAAGGCGATCTGTTGATGGAGTTGTATAATGCGGAAAGAAATGTTCGCCCCAGGTTTGAAATGAATCCTTTGGAAATACATTTCCTGTGCAATAAAGCGACGGCGGAAACCTGGGCCGGGGTGCATTGCTGAATGATAATTTTATTTTCCATTTGTAACTTGGCCCATTTATGAACGCACATTATCTTACGCGGGGTTGCGCTAAGCGCCGGGGGCTCCACCCCCGAACCCCGGCCAAGGGTGCTCTGCAGCGAGCACCCTTGGAACCCACGCCGCGCCTCCAGCGCCGCCTGATCCTTCGGCCATCAGGCTGCTCGTGAACTCGCCCATAACAAAAACATAAGATTAGCGGACTCAAACAGCACGAGCAGCTTTTCTTCCGGCCTCAGGGTCGGCGCTGATGGCGGAAGAAAGAAACAAAACCGGCATAATTTCCTCTGTCCGGCGTTAGGCAGGACTGGAGCTTGGTCCCGACCAAAGGGAGGAAATAGACCCTCTGGAGAGCGATGCTGCCCGGCCCTCGCCGAAGGCATTATAAGGGCCGTGGCGGCCCGAGCCGAAGGACGACGACCCTTGTGACCCTTGGAAATCCCTGACGAGGGAGAAGCACCCGAAGGGGTGGACCGGAAGGACGGCCGACCCCGCGTAGCGGGGGAACGCGCGGATCTTTTTTATCTTTCCAATCAAACAGCAATTTTAAGTACCCGTTTGTAAATATCCACCCACAGATCAACAATCTTATTTTCATCAAAATGTTCACGTATGCGCTTGTGTCCTGCCTGCCCGTACTTTTCCCGGAGATTCTTGTCCAATGAGAGTTTCTTCAAGGCTTCGTTGAACGCATGCTGGTTACCATAGGGAACGAGAATGCCCGTTTCCCCGTTGACCACCAGCTCACTGGTGCCGACAACATCCGTGGCCACCACCGGCTTTTTGAGCGCCATTGCCTCCATGAGCCCGCGCGGGATGCCCTCCTTTTCCGACGCGAGCACCGCGACGTCGGCCTGCTTGACAAGCGCATGGATGAACGGCGTGTAGACGATCTTCACCGAGCGCTCGAGGTTCCGCACCGCGATGAGCCGCTCAAGGTCGGCGCGAAGCGCGCCCTTGCCCGCGATCACGCACTCGCTCGCCACCCCGGCCCTGTTGAGGAACTGCACCGCGTTGATGACCGTCTCGAGCCGCTTGACCGGCTCCAGCCGGGCAACGCAAATGATTTTTGTTTTTCCCTGCGAGAACACCGGCCCGGCCGCGCCGCTTTGGGCCAGGGAGCTTTTTTCGATTTGGCCCGCGTCGACGCCGTTGCCCTCGAAGAACACCGGGCACCGTATCGACTTCATGCCTTTGAGCGCGTCAAAGTCGGTCCGGTTCTGCGACAGCACGGCCGACCGTATCCGGCACGCGCCGGTCTCCAGCACCTTGTAAAGGTTGTGCAGCGCCGTGCTCTGGCCATAAAAAAACGGGAGCCCGTGATAGGTGTGCACGCACGGCGTGCCGCAGAGCCGCGCGGCGAACGCGCCCGCCATGCCGGCCTTGGCGGTGTGCGTGTGCACGATATCGTATCCGTTTTCTCTGATGACCGCCCTGAGCCTTATGACGGCCTCGATGTCCCGCCACGGCCGTATCGTGCGCGGTATGTCTATTGCGAAATGCCGCACCGCGGGAACTCGCGCCTCCTCCGGATCGGGCGACGAGGCAGCGTGGCACACGATACCCTCACGGGTTGACAAAATGCGCAATTTGCCCGCGAGGATCGTGACGATGCTCTGAAAGGCGGTGGCCACGTGGAGGACTTTTATTTGTTTCATAATTACTATTTATTTTTTGTTTGACATCTCGAGTTCGGCATTCGCTTCGACTGAATCGGTGGCGCCGCCCCCTCTCCTGTGGGAGAGGCAGCGTGGGGGTGAGGTCTGAACGACTAAAGCGATACTGCTATTTACCGTTTGATCTTTTACCCGCGAGGCGGGGGAACGCCCGGCTTTTTATTATCTTATTAAAATTCTTTTTTGTAAAACCGCCTGCTCCCACACGATAAACATGAGCATCTGCCATAAAAACGACGAGTAGTCGCGCTTGCCGGCGATGTGCGCGGCGAAAAATTCCTCCACCGGAAGCCGCCACAGCCCGTACTGTTCGTAGCTGAACCCGGAATCGAACAGCCGCTCGGCAAGGTACTCCCTGAGCTCGCCCCTGAACCATTCGTCAAGCGGCACGGAGAACCCGCGCTTGGGCTTGTCGATGATGAAGTCGGGAATCAGGCCGCGCGCGCTGTCCTTGAAGATCCGCTTGGTCCTGCCCGATATTTTCCACGGCGTGGGGAGCGAATTGGCAAACTCCACGAGCCGGTGGTCGAGGTACGGCACGCGCGCCTCCAGGCCGCAGGCCATTGACGCCTTGTCAAGCTTCTCCAGGTAGCAGTCGGCAAGCCACGTGCGCTGGTCGGCCACGAGCAGGCCGCGGCCGATGTCGCCCCTGCACGAATTGAAAATCTCCTCGTATTCGCTGTTGGCCGCCGCCGGCCCGCCCGTGAGCGCGCCGAAGTCCGCATCGCCGAGCGATTCGAGCCAGCGCGAATACCGCCTGATCTCGTCGCGCTCCGAAAACGCCTCCGCGATCTTCCGCAGGCGCCGCACCCGGGGCAGCAGCGGCGAGAGCGCCCCGACGCCCTTTACATACAGCGAAGACAGAAACGGGTGCTGGTGGTGCCACAGGTGCGCGCTGTAGCGGCGGTACCCGCCGAAGATCTCGTCGGCGCCCTCGCCCGAATGGCACACCGTCACGTACTGCCTGGCCAGCGTGCAGATGATGTAGGTGGGGAACGCCGCCGGGTCGGAAAACGGCTCGTCGTAATGCCACGCGAGCTTCTCGACCAGGTCGATAAGGTCTTTTGCCGTGGGCACGATTTCGTGGTGGATTGACCCGATCCGCTTGGCGATGTGCCGCGCCTCGTGCAGCTCCGAGTATTTCCCGCCCGCGGCCGCGTCGTGCGCGGGCGCGCCGGTGCCGAACCCCACCGAAAAGGTGTTCACCGCCGCGCCGTGGTTCTTCTGGATGAGCGAAACGAGCGCCGACGAGTCCACCCCGCCCGAAAGGAACGCGCCGAGCGGCACGTCGGAAATGAGCTGCATCCGCACCGCGTCGTTGATGAGCGCGGCGAGCTGCGATTTGCAGTCGTCGTAGGTCTTTCCCGTAAAGGCATGCCGGGTGTTCAACGGGTCCCAGTAGCGCCGGGACGTTTCGGAGAAGTCCCCGCCCACCGCCACCCACGTTGCGGCAGGGACCTTGCGCACGTTGCCGAAAATGGTGTGCGGCGTCACCGAATGGCCGTAGGTGAAATAGTTTTGGAGCCCCCGGCCCGACAGCGACAGGTCGAAGCCGGCGGAAAAGAACGCCTTGCACTCGGAGGCCCAGCAGAACACGCGGTCGTCTTTGTAAACGTAGAGCGGCTTGATGCCCATGCGGTCGCGCGCCAGGTACAGGGTGCGCCCGCTTTTGTCCCACAGCGCGAAGGCGAACATGCCGTTGAGAACGTCGAGCACGGCGCCCAGGTCCCTGTTGCGGGGCAGCAGCGCCGCGCACAGCTCGAGCAGCGTCTCGGTGTCGGAGGTCCCCCTGAACGCAAAACTTGACAAATGCTCCTTCCTGATCTCCCGGTGGTTGTAGATCTCGCCGTTCAGGCACAGCACGTACCTGCCGCTTTGCGAGACCATGGGCTGGTGCCCGGCCGGCGACAGGTCGAGGATGGAGAGCCGGTTGTGCGCCATGTGGAAATTTTTGTCGGAAAAAACGCCCCGGTCGTCCGGACCGCGGTGCGCCATGGCGCCGCTCATGCGCAGCACGGCCTCCCGGTCGAAAAGGCCTTTTTTGTCGATGATGCCGAATATGGAGCACATGAAAGTATTAGACCCGGCCCTGCGCAAAAGGTTTCACGACCCGATCCGTAAGTTCGCGGTAAAAAATGAACATGAAAACAAACGGCAGAAGTATGGTTTTTTCGCGGAGAATAAGGCCGACGTTGCCCGACATGAACGACAGTATCATGGTGAGCAGCACGATGTTGATCAAAAGGTATTTCTGGAACAAATCCGCCGTTGTGAACGTTTTTCTGTATCGGTAAAGCAGGTAAAAGAAAAACAGGTTCGAAACAAAGGCCATTGCGTCCGCGCCGCCCCGGATTTGCCAGGGGAAAGGCGCAAAAAACAACAATATCACATTCAATGCAATGCGCAGCGGTCGGAAAATGACGGTGGGGTCGTCTGTCATTGTTTCCCGTAACCCCGTTGCAGAACCTCCGTATGCGCCCATTCTGCTTGCGTTAACAAAAGAAGACTGCACGACCTCTACGGATACGTTACTTTGCATTGAGACACGGCGCACTACCATGGAAAAAATAAGGACCGCAGCAAGTGATAGAACCACTGGAAAAATTAATTGGTATATCCCGCGAAGTCCTATGTTAGGAGTCCTTGCCTGGAACGCTCTCATCAACAAGGTAAAGCTGAAACCCGCCAACATTACGGCAAAGAGGTGCGGCCGCAGCCGGTACATTACTATAAGCGTGGCAAGAATTGAAATGATATTGATGACTTTCCCCTTCTGGCCGCTTAGCGCTTTGGATGCGTTGTACACAAATATGCCGGTTAAAAAAAACATCGCGGAATCTTTCCCGAAAAACCTTCCCCACGCAAGAAAGTTCGGAAAACAAGTAAGGGTCCAGAAACAGATGAGATTGCGCGCGCGCAGGGCCTTGTTCCTAAAATCCATCCTGAGCATGAGCGTCTGCACAAAGAGCAGGCTGCCGATAAAACCAAGAGTACCAAACAGGACGTGGCACGCGGGCAAATCCAGACGGAGGTAATCGCGTAGCGGCCGCGCGAGAAACCACATGAATTCGGTTGCGGACATTTTCGCAAACAGGTTCCCTTTATAGGCAAGGCAGCCGTAGAAGTAGGTGATGTCGTCGGTGATGAACCCGTAGGTCAAATAGAAATACACCGCTATCCCGCCGAAAAAAACGGTGTTCGCCGTCACGGCCCAGAACAACTGTCCGCGCCAGAACGCGCTTTTCCAGAGCGTTGAGTTCCTGAAAATAGTGATGCAGCAAAAAAACAGGAGCGCGAGGCAGGCGACATAGGTGACGAGCGCGGCGCCCGAAAATTCAAATTTGTTCACGGACCCGCCTTCTTCACGGCCTTTTCGTAAACCCCGTAATTCGTCGCGATCATGTTCTTGAGCGTGAATTTCGTAAGGGCCATCTCGTAGGCGTTCGCGACGATCCGCCCCCTGAGCACGGCATCGGTCTTGACAGAGGCGATGGCCCCAGCGATGCCCTCGACGTCGCCGTTCTTCACCAGAACGCAGTTTTCGCGGTGCGCGAGCAGGCCGGCCACCTCCGGGATGCCGCTCATGACCACCGGCCGCTTCGCGACCATGGCCTCGAGCACCGAATTGGGAAACCCCTCGAACCGTGTGAGCAGAATGTAAACGTCGCCGTAGGAGAGAAACGGGAACACGTTCCGGCGCGCGCCGGTAAACACGACGTTTCGCGATCCGAACTCCAGCGCCTTCTGCCTGAAAAAATCGAGCCCCGTGCCCCCGCCCACCAAAACGAACCGCAAATCAGGACAGACCTTTGCCACGCGCAGCAGGGTGATGATGTCTTTTTGCGGATAGCGCATGTTGCAGATGCTCACCACGCTGTATTTGCCGGCCGGGCTGAAGAACGCCGACTTGATTTTCGCGTCGATGAAAGCGGCGTCGTCGGGCTTTTTCACCGCGTTGAGCACTGCCACGACCTCCTTGGAAAGGCGCTTCTCGAGGTCGAGCTTTATGGCGGGCGAGTTGCAGGTGATGATCGTCGCCATGCGCAGCGAAAGAAGGTGGCCGGCGTTCCTCACCATCCTGCGGACAAGGGACTTCCTGAATTCATCGTGGATCTGCGAGTTGCGCACGCAGTACACAAAGGGCTTTTTGAGGACAAAGTTGCTTACGACGCCGAGCAGGCCGCCGTGCGGCATGAACGCCTGCACCACGTCTATGGTGTTGCGGTTTTTAAAGAGGAATTTTGCATACGCGACAATATTCCTGTACAAGGCGACGGGGTTTTTCGACGCGAGGAGCACGAACACGGGTATGTTGTTTTTCCCCAGATCGGAAAGGTAATACCCGTTTATCAAGGACGCGACCACCGGCTCAAAGGAAAGGCCCTGGGCCGCCGTGTTCACGCATATCCTGGTGAAATTCTTCTCCGCGCCCCCGCGGTTGAGGCCCGTGATGCACATGAGCACCCTCATGGGGCCCTCCCCGCGAAATTCTCCTCCCATTTGAGGAACACGTAGATCCTCCAAAAAAGAAAACTGCCGTATTTTGTTCCGAGGAATTTTTGGTCGTGGAACAGCTTTTTCACCGCGCCCATGGCGAACAGCCGTTCGAGCCCCGAGGGCCTTTCCAGGCGCGACGCTATCTCGTCGTGCAGCGCGTGGTTCACCCAGTGCCGCAGGGGGATGTCGAACCCCTTCTTGGGCCGGTCGAAAAGCGCCTCGGGCACGTGCCGGCCCAGCATTTTCTTGAGAAGGTATTTTTTCCCGTGAGACGTCTTGAGCGCCTGCGGCACCGTGTAGTAACTGTGTTCCACGAACCCATGATCGAGGAGCGGGTTCCTCACCTCGAGCCCGAACCGCATTGAGGCGCGGTCCACCTTGACAAGCACGTCGTCGGGCATGTAGCCCAAGAAGTCCCAGAGCATCCATTCGGTCTCTTCCGGCACGCGGCCGGTCTTTACTCCCGCGATGACGCCGCCGTTCCCCCGGTCGAGCGCGAAAGGAACCGCCGGCAGCGGGTTTGCGAGGTTCTGCCGGCAATCGAGAAACGACCGGTACCGCAGCGACTGCAGCTTGACCAGCGTGTCGAAATTGAAAAGGCCGCGCGGCAGCAGCGCACCCGGCAATTGCCTCAACCAACGCGGAAGGCCGTAAAGCCGTTTGAGCTTCCTGAGATGGTCGTAGCGCGTATAGCCGAAATACTGCTCGTCGCCGCCGTCGCCCGAAAGCGCCACCGTGATGTTCTCCCTTGCAAACCGCGAAAGCAGCAGCGTCGGTATCGCCGACTCGTCCGCGAACGGCTCGTCGAACGCGTCGGAAAAATACCCGAGCACGTCCATGAAGTCTTTTTCGCCGATGACGAGCCGGCGGTGCCTGGTGCCCAGGTGCGCCGCGATCGCCGCCGCGCTTTCGCTCTCGTCAAAGCGCGGGTCGGTGAACCCGATGGTGAACGTGGAGATTTGCTCCTTCGATTCCTTTGCCGCAAGGCTCGCCACGAGCGCCGAGTCTATGCCGCCGCTCAGAAAAACGCCGAGCGGCACGTCGCTTATCAGCCGCAGCCGCACCGCCGCCGACAGCGTATCGCCCAGCGTCCGGAGGACGGCCGCCTCGTCGCAGGGGAAATCCGGCGCCGGGATTTTTTCCTGCTCTATGCGCCACCAGCATTTCTTCTCCACCCTGCCGTCGGCGAAAACGCGCATCCAGTGTCCCGGCGTGAGGCGGAGCACGCCCTCCGCGATGGTGGCCTCCCCGCCGATGTACCCGCGCACGAAAAACTCCTCCATGGCGGCATCGTTGATGGAAAACCCGTTGCCGAAATAGGTGACGATGGGCTTGAGCACCGACGAAAACACGAACTCCCCGTTTTTCGAGCAATAGTACAGCGGCTTCACGCCGACCCTGTCGCGCGCCAGGAACAGTTCCTTCTTGACAAGATCAACGACGGCGAACGCGAACATGCCGTCGAACAGGTCGAGGCATTTCTCCCCCATGTGAATATAGGCGTAAAGCAGCACCTCGGTGTCCGACCTGCTCTTGAAATCGATACGGTGCCGCCCGAGCAGCGTTTCCCGCACGCTTTCGAAATTGTAAATCTCGCCGTTGAACACGATCCAGTACCTGCCGGTCGCGTCGGCCATGGGCTGCAGCGCCCGCTCAGAAAGGTCGATGATCGACAGCCGCGTGTGGCCGAGCCCTATCTCCCCCGCGTCTGAAGGCACGCCCGCCGCAAACACCCTGGCGCCGGTCGCATCGGGCCCGCGGTTCTTGATGTGCTTGCACATGTCAAGAAGCAGCGCAGAGGGCCTCCGGACGGAAGCGTTGAACCAGCCGGCTATTCCGCACATGAAAACAAGAGTTGAAAAGTTGAAAGGTTGAAAAGTTGAAGGGAAAGCATGGGATGTCGATTCTTCTTCTATTTTCTACGCCGACAAATTTCGTTCCGTATTACAGTTTAACGCCCGCGATGTTCCAGCGCGAAACGTGCATAAGATCATGGGCGGTCATTCCCGATTTTTCCAAATGCCGGAGGCGCTCCGCGTCCTTTTCTATCATGGGCATGATAATCCGATCCCATTTATCGCACCATTGAACACCCTCGTAGGCATCGGAGAATGAATTGACCGGCTTCACATCGCCGCCAAACGATGCCGGCCGCAACTGGTTGATTTTGATTCCTGCTTTTTCAGCCGATTGAACGATGTCCGCGGGCCATGCTGCGTTCAAATAGTCATGGCGTAT
This sequence comes from Chitinivibrionales bacterium, assembly GCA_035516255.1. Classification (NCBI taxonomy): domain Bacteria; kingdom Pseudomonadati; phylum Fibrobacterota; class Chitinivibrionia; order Chitinivibrionales; species Chitinivibrionales bacterium. The sequence goes on from DATJAL010000047.1 coordinate 100,945, forward strand.
TCGTTGCCCTGTTCCGCGCACATGCGCCCACGGATCAGAATCAATCACCGGCATATGGCTTCCGCTCGGACAATAAAAATTATGGTATGTCATGTCGATGACACCGCCGGGCCTCAAAACCCTCGTGATTTCTTGCCAGAACAGGCGAAGATCATTTACATGCTCCAGAACATCTTGGGAAATCGCGGCATCAAAAGAGCTGTCTGCAATCGGAAGTACTTTTCCGTTGTACGTCCTTAAATCAAGGGCCTTGTGGTTGATCTTAGCGCTAAAATGTTTCTCAATCTCCGTAAATTTCTGCCTCTCACGATACCATACCGCAGGGGTCTCTACGATCGCCCGCAACAAACCGAGCGACCGCATGTTGCCGATAAATTTTCTTCTCATGCCGTCCCGCCAGAAACACGACGCAATGTCCACGCCCGAGACCCGAAAACCTTCCAGCGATACTATCGCCGTTCCCGGATACGCATAACCGCACCCGATATCAAGGATGGCGGAACCGGGCCGCAGATTGTTCTTTTTCATACGGTCGAGCCGGCCGAGGGAATAGTTCAGATAGTAATCCGGCCGGCGGCGCGCAAAGGTATTCTTCAAATATCCGGAGATCAGTCGCAGGCGCTTTGAAATCATAATGCCTTACACCGGCCGCAACGGCGGCAAAACATTGCTCATCCCTTTTCCTTTACCCCGGCCACATAACCGGTGATAAACCGTTTTCCTTCCATGGCGCCGGCCATAAATGATGCGATGTTGTCAAGTACGGACAAAACGGCGTCCGCAACGATGGAAATATATCTCAATTGCCGGTACGGAGAGGCGCCGAAAACAAACGTCCAGTAATGGATAAAAGGCAGAAACTGCCCGCAAATCGTCTCCTTACGCTTTACGGACAGCCCTTTTTCGGACAAAAACCGGTCCGTTTCCTTTTCGTATTTGAAGTTATTGTGGTCCATTCCCGCGATCAAAGCCTTTAACCTGCGTGGGGAAAATTTGTTCATGAGGCGGTACGACAGCCCGTCATTATTGCATTCCGCCGCGATAAGCAGCGTGGCGCCGGGCCGGGCGAGTCGTTTTGATTCGTCAAGGAGGCCGGAGAATATGGCGTCGGTAATATGCGCCGTGAGATTGAACATGATGATCATGTCGAAAAACGACGATGGATACGGGATCGTCATGCCGTCCCCGTATTCGAGCGCCTCGCGGTACCCCTTGCGCAGGGCCTGTTCCCGGGGAAAGCCCTTGATATCGACGCCGTAAAACAAAACATTCTTCGCGCGCGCCAGATGCTGGCCCCAACCGCAGCCGATGTCGAGCACGGTGAAAGGACCTTTCGCCTTTGACAAAGCGTCCAGGCGGCGCGACAGAAACATTTCATTGCCGAGCCGCAGGGAAAGGAGCGTGCAGACAAGAGGGTTACGTAAGAGACCGGTATATGCAAAAAAACGCTGGTGGCTCTCCCCCCACTGAGGGGTGTGAGATTCCCAATATGCCATTATGAATTCCTATTTACAAAGTGGCCGATTTCATACACGCTTCCGCTAAAAGGCACACCGCCCTTCAGAGCCGTTATTTTCACTTCCGTCAACGCGCGCCGCGCCGCGCCGGACACATCGCGCTCCGAAGAAAAATGGTGCCTCCGGATATCGTAGCCGAGTATCAGGAAACAGATTTTCATGAATGCATTATTTGCCGGTACTCCGTAAACGACCTGCCCTTCTCTTTTTAGGACCCGCCGGATTTCGGAAAATGCCTTATCAAGTTCATATGGCTTAAGGTGTTCGAGGATGCTGATACAGAGAACGGTATCAAAGAACCCATCTGGATACGGCATCTCAAGTACCGAGCCGTTCCTGAGAAACGTTTCAATTTTATGCTTTTTAAAAAGCGCGCCGACGTCCGCTATTGAGGCCGTAAGGTCGAGCCCGTGCACTTCCTCATAACGGGAAGAAAGGTTTATAAACGCAAGCCCGCTCCCGAAGCCCACCTCCAGGACCCTGCCTCCGCCTTTGCATTCGTCAAGGCACAATTCGACGCGCCGGCGGTACAGCGGACCCACAAAAGGCCAAAAATAAAACCGTATTGGGTCGTTGTTATCGACACCGGCATATTCCTTAAGTGGAAGCAGGCGTAGAGATTCGTTGGGCATTATCTATACGAACTTGATTTTGTTGAGCGCAAACGCCACCATTCTGATCAGCAGCATGCCGTGCCGCCATCTGCTGATGTTCGTTGTGCCGTATTTCCGCTCCTGATAGCGTATCGGCATGTCCACAATTTTCAAATTGAGGCGGGCGGCCCCGAATAAAAGGTCAAAATCGCCGAAAGGATCAAAATCCCCGAAATACCCCCTGTTTTTTGCAATTATCTCATAATCGGTCCGCCATAAAACCTTTGTCCCGCATAATGTGTCCTTTACAGGTTGGCCAAGCAGCCAGGAAAAAGCAAGGCCGAAAAATTTGTTCCCGAAAAAATTGAGCAATTGCATAGCTCCTTTTTCCAAAGGATACACAAGCCGCACGCCATTGATGAATTCGCCTTTCCCGGAAACGATTGCATCATAAAATCTCACCAAATCTTCCGCGGCAACGGTCAAATCGGCATCAAGGACCATTAGGATGTCGCCCCTGGCCTGGGAAAATCCCAGCCTTACCGCATCCCCCTTTCCTTTGCCGGTCTGCTTTAAAAGCCGGCACGGAATGGATGGATGGCGTTTCATGGCATCTTCGATTGCCGTATATGTCCGGTCTTTTGAATTGCCTTCCACAAAAATGATCTCGCTGTCGTTTTCGATCGCGGGCATGGTGGAGAAAATCCGTTCGATATTTCCCGCCTCGTTGCGCGCAGGCACGACGACCGAAACCGAAGGGGGCCTGGAAAAGCGGACCGGCACATCGGGCCGCGCAACGATCATGTTGGTGAGGGCAAAGACGGAAAACGGCCAGATTTTAACAAGAATTTTATTGCAGAATGGTTCGAGCACCTTTACCGAAAATGGGAATAAAACCTCTTGCCAGCTTCGGATCATTTCGAAACCGGCCAGGACAAGCAGGTTCGCAATGTCTTCGACGGTCAGCCAGTTCTGTTGAAGGTTTTTCCTTTTCATCCCAAACAATGAGGCCGCGCCGAGCGGCAATTCCCAAAGCCTGCTGTATGAGTTTATAATTAAGCGCGTCTTTGGCGTGCATAACGGCGCCAGTCCCTGTAAAAGCTCCTGTACGTCCCATAGGTCGTTTACAAGATCGGAAAGAACAATCGCGTCGAACGCGCCCTTCACCCCGAGGCGGTGGCCGTCGGCGCAAACGAACGTTATCTCAGGATGCTTTTTACGGGCAGCCAGCAACGTTTGCCGTGAAAAATCAACGCCGACCCCGATTGATGGCTTTACAGCCGCAATAAGACCGCCATATCCGCATCCTATTTCAAGCACGCGCTTGCCCGGAGGAATAAGATAAGAATAGACTTTTCTCAGCCGTTTATGGTATCGCTTTCCGCCTTCGAGCCACGTCTTCCTCTTGGAGGCAAGGGCGTTCCAATGGCCCATTCTTTCGTTACGATATGCCGTTACCGGATTCATGATTGCCGTTTGTTGTGCAACCCTATTTCACATGATAACGCGATGGATTCTCAAAACGGTATTGATTGGCGATGGCATGGTAGATTTCCGACTCGGTAAGGCCGGCTTTATTCTGCTCGGACAAATCCATGGCCTTGATGAAAAGCAGCTCTTTGTTTAACGGATATTTCTTAAGGATATCCCTGTGGTCCTTGAAATTTGTATATATGGTCATAACAGCGCTTAACAGAATAAGAACCAGCCACAACCCCGCCAGACGCGCCCACCTGCGTTCCGATGCGCCCCCTATTTTGAAATAGAGCGCAATTCCGAGCACCATCCAGAAGAGAACGTGGGGCACGGCGATAATCCTTCTGGTCGCTTCATTGAAAAAGAAAAACAAATTGTCATAGGGCCCGTCAAACGACGTTGTATACAAAGGATAAAGGCCGACGCTGATCACCGCTGCCGCAACGAACAGCGCAAAACAATAGTCCCCCAATTTTGCCAGTCGGGTATCCGTGCTTTTCTTCCGCATTTTTAACCATACCACAATGAGCGCATTGGTTTCAAGGAGGTACGCCACGAACATGACCACCGAGACCATTGAAATCGGTTTTAAAAACACGGCTGAAAAATAGGCCCCGAGTGGAATGCCGTGCCTCAGCAGAAGATAGAGGCCCATTAATGGCGTTTTACAAACCACGATAACGCCTATAACGCAGTTTATTATAAGAAGAAGCTTTCCGATATTCAATGTATCGACGGTTATTTTTTTCTTTAATAGGACAAAGGCAATGACACAAACCAGAAAAAACGGCAGGAACATCTCCAATTCCCCAACATGACAAATGCCGCATAGCGCGAACAATGCTGTTCCGAGAAGGAAGCGAACGTACCGGCGGACGCGGGTGGCTTCCGAAGGGACGAAGCACATCATGCCTGCAAAAAAGAAAAGCGTCGCGGCCCCGCGCGGGTACGGGACCTTCCACGTAACAGTCCCGAAAAAAGCATTGTCAAAGGGAAACAGCCCGTGGAGAATAAAAATGGACGACGTCGCGGAAATAAGAAAAGCGGGAAAGAGAACGAAACGCAATCGGCCGAACAGCAGCATGAGAACGAAAAACAGCGCCGCAATTCCCGCAAACGAGCATGCAAGGTTGGAGCAGAAAACACTCTGGAACGGGGAAACGAGCGGCAGCCGCTCGAACCTGTCCACAAGAAAGTTATTGGCAAAGTAATATTTGCTGTATTGCAGTCGGGAAAACGGATCGCCTAACCCGATTTCCGTCAGATGCGTCTTTATCGACCCGGTAAGGGGCACGTGCGCATAATTGGTTACGAACGATGCCGCACGGTAAAAACATTTGTCATCCGGATCAATGGCAAGGTCGGCAATATGCAGCGCGGCAACGGTAAACAACGCAAGCGTAAGAAGGGACATGTCGAACAGGGCCCCGCCCTTGTCCGGGAGCAATGGTTGCATTTCCCTACCCATGTACTGCGCCTTTCGTGATCACGAGCAATCCCGTGAAATAAATTGTTTATTTTTTAGCGCCGATAAATAAAGATCCGGCTATTTCTTTCAGTAACGGTATCTTTTCTAAAATGTCGCCGATTTTTTCCACGGCAGAGGCCAAGGAATCGGGAATGGCCGGGTGCAAAAAATCAAAAGGGACAACGGTAATTTCCCTGAAGTTCAGTCTAGCCAGTTTTTTCCTGATCGGCCCGGCAAAGAACGCGGTTTCATCCGGGGAATCGCCCAGCGCCCTTTTAATCGCGGGAATATTTTTTTGGATGGCGATTTGCGGGTTGAGCATGTTCGGCTCCGCAAAAGCCATTGCCCCGCCCGGCTTTAATACGCGATATATGCCGGCCAGTGTTTTATCAATATCAAGATGGTGGAGTACCGATAGACCGACCACCGCATCCAGACTGTCGTCGGCAGATCCCGCAAGGGTCTCAGCATCGGCGATCTGGGTGAAAACGTTTCCGGTCTTTATCCTTTTTTTTGTCAATGCCAAAAATTCCGGGAAAATATCGGTGGCTGTTATTTCCGCCCCGGTTGCGGCAAGTTTTTCCGTCAACGTGCCGGAACCGCATCCGATTTCCAAAACCTTCCGGCCGGCCCCGAGCCGGGCAAAATCAATGATCATTTCAGCCCTTCTATCCAACCTTTTCTTTCCGGCCAGGCCGGTCCGTCCCCAAATTTTTTCCGGGTTTACCATTATTTTTTTATCGTGCGCCAATTCGTTTTCTTTTATCATGGTTTATAAACCATTCGCGAGGGCCTTAAGCAGCGCCACGGCCCGGATGTCCCACGTGTGGTTGCGTTCCGCATAGTCAAGTATCTCCGGTTTCCAGGATTCGAGGCTGTCTCTCAGGAGGTAAAATTCATCGATTGCCGAGGCGACCGAGTCCGGGGAAGGCGGGCACGCTACCACCCGGCCGAACTTGAACCTTCCTATTTCATTGATGTACGGGATGTCGGTGCATATCATCGGCTTTCCCGCCGCGAGCGACTCGTAATACTTGATCGGGCTGAGTTGGTAGGTGTCAATCGTCTTGATGATGGGCACCGCATCGGACGCAAGGAGAAACGAAAACGCCTTTTCATGCGGCTGCGGCGGGAAAAAGAGCACCTGGTTTGCAAGGCCGAGTTCCTTCGCGAGCGCTTTGGTCATTTCCAGCGCGTCGCCGAAACCGACGATGATAAGCCGCAGGTCCGCCTTTTGGCGGCACCTGCTTATTCCCTTCAGTAAACAGTCAAGGCCGTCCCAATAGGTGAACGTGCCCACGTGTGCCAGATAAAACGGGCCCGGGTCAAGACCAAGCTCCTTCCGCGCCGCGATTTTGTCCGTCGCCCTTGCGCGCCGTATCAAATCGCTCGATGCCGCGTTGGGAAGCACAAGCGCGCGGCAACCGGGAGCCAGACGGCGCGCGTACTCCCCTATTTTGTCCGTGGTGACCACGGTGAGGGACGACGAGGAAAAGATCCTCGCCTCGCTGAATCCGAGGAACCAAACGACAAACGGGTTTGTCCGCAACAGCCGGGTTATGAACTTCGTCTGATATCTCGAAACAAAACGGAGCTGGTCGATGGAAATATCATTATACTCGGTGACGAGTTTGACATGGTGCCGTTTAAAGACCTTTGCAAGCAACCATAGGATAAAATAGGTTGATAATAGTGAATACCGCGTGTAAACGACGAACGCCGCTCCGGGACATTCATCAAACAGCCGCTTTACTTTCCGCACGATTTCCCTCAGTATCCGGTACCGGCGCAGCATCCTGCCCGCAACGGTGCGGGAAGCGGCCACGTCGATGTCGAGAAGAAAGGAGCCGGTGGTGTTGAGCGGAATTTTCGTCTCCGCAGCGGGCCCGCCGCCGATGAAAAACGTCTTTTCAAAACGGCCCGAACCGGCAAGCCCGTTCACGATGCCCGCGGTGTGCGTCCCGATGGCCCCGCGCTCAACCGAGCTTTCGCTGCCGATGTAAATCAAAACAGGTTTTTCAGAGGGCAAAGCGCTTCTTCCACAATGCGAAGTTGATGTACCGCCAGATCGTGGTGATCCCGGTTTTCTGCTGGCCGGCAACGAGGCCGTCCCAGTCTTTAGCAATCGAGTCGTAATCGATGAAATAATCAAGGCCCTCGCTTTTCATACGGGAAAGTATCTCGTCCTTTTTCTCCAGGATCCAGTTGTATTCGGGGGTGGCAAACCCGATCTTGTCGGTGCGGCGCACGATCGCGTCCGGCACCACGCCGGCAACCGCCTTTCTCAACAGGAACTTGTTCCAGCCATCGTGTATCTTGTAAATGGACGGCACGCTAAACGTGTAATCGATGAGGTCGATGTCGTCGCTGAACGGCGTTCTTGACTCAATGGAAAACCGCATGGAGTTGCGGTCTTCGTACCAGAGCAGCTCGGGAAGGTGATGATTCATGGTATGAGCAAGCATTTTGTTTAGTGACATAAATGATGTTTGCTCTGAATTTGGATTTCTGCATTTATTTGACCTAATGAAATCTTTTCCAAGATACCGCATTGCATGATGCTTTAATTCAGCAAATAATGATTTCCATATGAAATAATACGCAAAGAATGCAATTACTTTATTATTAATAGGAGTATACCGCAGATTACGGGATTCCAAGAAAAGTCTTTTAATTTCGGCATGTTTTATCAGATCAAACGCAAAATTGGCGAAATAGTCCGCGTATCCCGTAAACAGCTCGTCGCCGCCCTGGCCGTCGAGCAGGACCTTTACCCCGTTCTCTTTCGCGATTTTCATCACGCGGTACTGCGCGTAAATGCTGGTGGATCCGAACGGCACGTCCTGGTAATACACCAGGTCGTCCAGGTCGTCAAGGAGCGAGGCGGCGTCCGGAAAGGTCTTGTGCCACGTTGTTTTCGTGGCGTCCACCACGATTTGCGCCCATTTGCTCTCGTCAATACTATCGCCCGGATAGCACGCCGTGAACACCTTCTGCCGGTCGCCCACCGCGCCGATGGCCTCCTTCTTGAGATAATCGTTGACAATGCAGACAATCGACGACGAGTCCATGCCACCGCTCAGGCACGAGCCCACGGCAACGTCCGAGCGCAGGCGCAGCCGCACCGCGTTGAACACCAGCCCGCGCACGCGCTCGTTGATTTCCTCGAATCTCTTTTCCTTGAAACTTTCCCATTTGTCGTTGGTCTCCAGGCTGTAATACGCCCATGTCTTAAATTCACCTGAGGCAAGGTCAAACGTAAAAGCATGGGACGGTTTTAATTCTTCAATGCCGCCGAACATGCATTCATCGGGATTGTTCATCTGGTGCACAAGGTATTGGAACGCGGCCCTCTCGTTGATCCTCTTCTCCACAAACGGCAATTGCACAATGGCCTTCATCTCGCTCGCAAACAAAAACCAGCCGTTCTTCAAATAATAATACATCGGCTTCACGCCGAACCTGTCGCGGCTGCCGAAAAGCAGGTCCTTTCTCTTATCATAGATGACGAACGACCACATGCCGTTGAATTTCGCAAGACAATCCATGCCCCATTCAAGATAGGAATAAATAAGAACTTCAGTATCGCTTGACGTGTGAAACTTGTGCCCTTTTTTCTCAAGCTCGGCCCGGAGCTCGATATAATTGTAAATCTCGCCGTTAAAAACGAGCCACACGTTTTGGCCCCAATCGCTCATGGGTTGGTGCCCGGCGGGAGAAACGTCGATGATCGAAAGCCTGCGGTGGCCGAGAAAAAGCCGGGCCTTGCCGCTGAAATCGTCTATCGACCGGCCGGAAACAGCGCTATCTTTTCCCACAAGCGCGTGCACGATCTTCTGCTGCAAGTCAACGCCGATATATCCCTCGTCGTCGGGACCGCGGTGGCGCAAAAGGTCGGCCATGGCCTTGATATGGGAAGGATCGACAGGAGAGCTTTTGTTAAAGATGCCGGCTATGCCGCACATATAAGAGAGTTGAAAGGTTGAATAGTTGAAAAGTTGACGAGCAGACGGGTAAACGGGTTGACGAGTTGAAGAGCCAAAAGCAAACATGTCATTGCGAGCCCTTCGGCAAGCTCAGGGCAGGTTTCACGAAGCAATCTACCGTTGAAATTAAGAGTCGACGCGTTGGAGCGTTGATGCGTTAACAAATTGAATAGATGTTGACAGTTGACGGTTGACAGGTTACGACCTGTTTAAAAAAGAGTTGACCGAATCAAAAACCTTCGCGCGATGACAAGGCCCCTGGAGGTTTCTTTTAACGAGGGAAGACCGACCGGAAGCGTGCCCATGCCGACCGGATATCCGGCGTCGATGTATGTATTGTCAATAAACTCAAGGTCCTCGTTGTCGGCAAACTGCGGCATTGATGGGACCGCTTGCCGTATGTCCGAGTGAAGCTTCAGCGTCGCATGAATCCTGGGAACATGCAGATCATGCTCCTCGAAAAGCGCCTTGATGCTTTTCTCGATGCACTGCTGACGATGATAGAGGACTATGCTGGAAATAGTATCGTCCGCCTGCAGTTTTTCCGCCGCGGCCAGGTCGCGGCCTGCAAACTCAATCCATGGCCTGGTCTTTTCCTTCATATGAGCACGACACCGGTTTGCTGGACTTCCCTTATGAAATCGTTTTGGGTTTTCGTAACAGAGTCCCATTCGTCCCGCGTATACACGAGAACGTCAACAGGGACCTTTTCCCGCAGCGCAAGAAGCATGTTCGATATCCTCATCCGGTTGTCCAGCATTTCCGAATATGAACCCGAAATTCCTCTCTTTTTCAACACCACGATAAGGTCGACATCACTCTCCTCGGTTTGTATACCCCTTGCATAGGAGCCGAAAAGAATGGCACGCAGGACCTCCTTGCTGCCGCGGAATGCGGCCATAATTTCATTTTTTACATCTGCGGGCGGCATATGCACCCCTCTCCGATCGCGGTTGTTTGTCCGTAAAATAATTTCTCAACTTATCAACTCCTCAACTTTTAAACTTTATATCAGCCCCGCCACTATTTTCAGAAGCTTCTTCTTGTTTTCGTCCGCCGACAATTCGCGCGCGTGCGCGTGGCACCGGTTCTTGTAATATTCGATTTTCTCCTTTGTCAGCGCGCTGAGCTTCGCGGCCAGGTCCTTCGGGTCAAAGCTGTCCGCCACAACGCCGAGGTCGTATTTCTTAACGATCGCGGCCATTTCAGGCGAAGGGCCGATGGCAATGGCAAGGCGGGCCTGGATGAATTCGAAGAATTTGTTGGGAAGCGCGTGCTTGTAGTTGAAGTTGACAGGCTCCAGATAGAATAGACCTATGTCATACTTGTTGATCGTTGATGGGATGTCCTTCATGGGAACCGGGGGAACAAATGAGATACGACGGTCGGCTTTCGCTTTCTCTTTGAGCCGTGCAAGATATTGCGGGGCCGTTGACACTAATATAAGATCCAGCGAATACCTTTCGTCAAGGTGCTCCATTATTGAGAACATGTCCTCCAGTTTCCTGCTTGCAATTGCGCCGCCATGGTGGACCATCCTTATAAGGCCGTCAGAAACATTAGAGGGTGCGCAGTCCGCATATTCAGTTGCATTTGTAATGACCTGCGGCCTCACGCCGTAGCGCCCGTGGTACTCTTCGGCAATTCCATCGCAAACCGTGGCCATGGCTGATACTTTAGGGATGTATTTTCTACAAAGGTATTTCTTGTATGACATGAGAAGCAACCGCCATAGAAATTTATCCTCGAACTCTAAAGGCGCAAATTCGTGCGCGTCGAAGAGTACAGGACAGCCCTTTGCTATACGCAAAGCAAGGGGCAGCGCGTCAATATCATTGGCAATGACCAAAGAAAAAGCTTCTTTTTGCAGCGCCTTCCAATCTACCGTCGCCTGAAATTCCCACAGCCCAAAATGACGCCAATAATATGTCTCAAACAACATATATAGCTTTAAAAGGATGGCCTTTTTAATTTTTTCCAGAATGGTGCTTTGTCTGGTTTGTACGGGGAAATACCGCACATTTGCGATACCCGAATCGGACAAGCCCATGGTGCATACGTCGTAATTGTCTTTAAGAAAATTGATCTGGCGACTGACGCGTGGGTCGGAATGCAAATGGGAGAAGGAGATTATCAGTATTTTTTTCTTCATTGATAATAATAAAGGGAATGTTTTTTAAAACAGATAAAGATAATAAGGTTTACCGAGGAACTTTAAATGCAGGAATAAACCTCACAATGTATCAATATTAATTTTTCTATGGGATTAGGTGTTCAATATCTTTCTTTTCAGGGTAGGTGATAAGAACCGCCCGGTGGGGCCCGTGAAATACAAAAAGACTCCCAGCCGCAACCGCAGATGCACCGCCATCTTTAACTGCTTTTGAAAAATCCTCTATCTTTCCCGCCCCGCCCAATGCGACGACTGGAATGGTTAGCCTACTGGTAATGTCCTTTATTCCCTTAACATCATATCCTTCATAAGTTCCATCACGGTCTACAGAATACAAGATGATTTCGCCGGCGCCACGCTGCTGCACCTGCACGGCGTATTCATGTGCGGCAATGCGTTTAGGCTTCTTGTGAATATAATCAAATACTTGAAGGTGACCAATGAGGTCTCTCTTCATGTCAATACATACCACAACACTCTGTGATCCGCAAATGTCTGCAGCCTTGGTAATAAATTCAGGATTGCTCAGAGCATAGGAATCAATAATGACTTTCTCAAACCCCAGACTTAATATTTTCCGGACATATTCGAGATTGTTTATGCCTCCTCCATAGGCAAGAGGCATAAATGCTTCTTTACTAACTTGGTCAAGCAGATTAAAATTTGGAGGTTTTTTAAGCAGAGATGCTTCAATATCAATAACTGCCAGTTCATCCACTTCTTTGTCGTTAAATATCTTGATTGCATTGATCGGATCGCCGACATAGGTTGCCTTGTTAAATCGTACCGTCTTTACAAGGCCACCGTTTTTTATCAAAAGCGAGGGGATAACCCTGGTTTTTATCATGCTTAAAGTTCCACAAAGTTTTTGATTAGATTCAACCCGAATTTATGGCTTTTTTCAGGATGAAATTGCGTGGCGAAAATGTTTTCATGCTGAATCGAAGAAACAAATTCAATGCCGTACGTGGTCGTTGTAAGAACATCCTCTTTGTTCGCACAATTTACATGGTAAGAATGAACAAAATAAAAGCGGGATTCCTCCTGCAAGCCCAACAACAACGGGGACGCCTTTTTTTGAACAACGGTATTCCACCCCATATGGGGTATTCTCAAATTGAGTTCCGATGAAAACTTGAATCGAATTGTTTCAGCTTTTATCCAACCGAACCCGGGCAAGGTTCCCTCTTCACTACACAGGGTAATCAATTGTATCCCGAGACAGATGCATAAAATCGGTATTTTATCCTCGCATACTCGTTTATTGAGCACATCGGCTATTCCAGTTTCCTTCAGCTTTTTCATGCCATTATCAAACGATCCAACGCCGGGAAGTATCAATTTTGTTGCCCGAGTTATTGTTGAAAGATCGGAGGATATTTCCGAAGCACCTCCTGCTTTTCTTACCATGTTATGAAGCGAGCCGGTGTTTCCCATACCATAGTCGATAACAACGATCATGAAGTACTCTTTTCATTTCTGCGCAGAAACCGAATTATCCTGCGCCCCAGCGATTCAAACCATGTATCGTGATAATGCGGATAGTCCATATAGGTTTTAGGAGGCAATGTCATAATTTGTTCGAATTCTTCCCGCGATATTCCGAATTTATTGATAAGATAATGAATATCCTCTTCAAGGGCTTTTGCGGAATACAGAGGTTCTTTTATAATTTCAAGAGCCTTATCACGTGTTATCTGGCCCGCGCAAATCAGACTGGAAAGATGGGCTTTTCTTTTATCATATCCGAATTTAGTCGGTAAAATGTATGATTGATAAATTTTTGTATAGTTCGATTCGTGATGCTTCTGGCCGTAATCCCTAAACCCAATTTTTTCCATTAGATATTTTTTTGCTTTTTCCTTGTCATATTCGAGATAATCCAAGAAGCTTATCCATTCGATCTTTTTGACGAGACTGTAATAGTGTTGTTTGGTTCTGCTTCGATGAGGAAACGTTTTTAACGGCACGGTCCCAAAGATATGATGTACGCTTTTAATGTATTTCCAGTCGGAATGCCCTTGCGACCAAGCCCGAGGAAGAATCGATTCAGATGCAATGTTGACACCAGCGAGTATATACCGGACGTTCTTTTTGTCTGCTAATTGACATAGAATAGATACAATTGCATGATCGGAAGGTATTTCCGAATCGGGAGTGGAGGCCTTTAAAAAACTGAGCTGCAGGTCCTTGAATTCCTCCCAGTTGATGACATGGGTGAAAAGATCAATGTCCAGTTTCTTGCAGATGTTTTCTATATTTTTTACCGACAGTTCCGAGTCCCATCCGTTATCAAGATGCACCGCCAAGGGCCGTAGCCCCGACTCCTTTACTTTGTAAGCAACATAGCTGCTATCAACACCGCCGCTAAGGCCGATGATACAATCATATTTCTTGTTTCTTCCGCTTTGTTTAATTTTTGCGACAAGCTGCTCCAGACATTTTTGTTTTTCAGAAGGCGCCAGACAATAGGGCTTTGAATTCAATTGAGCAAAAGCGACCTTGCAATGATTGCAAATACCGGATTCATCAAATTGGATGTCAGGGTCGGTGGTGTCCATGATACAACGATTACATATGAGATATGGCCGATTCAAAATCTACCCCAAACTGTTTTTATTAAATGTATTAGTTTTTGATCTAATTCCAAGGCGCCTTAATTGAATTGAAAATATCGCTTTGGTTTGCATAAGGTAATCATATACTAATCTGCAAAGCAGTATTGTCGCAACTGATAACGTAATAAAAACAGAACGCGTTCCCAGGTGAGCATACCTTACCGATTCATAAAATAGATTTATCTTTCGTAATTGGAATGAAAGGTAACTTACCAGAACCGTTTTAGAACCATCGGCGCTATGACGAGGCTTTCCTTTAAGATGAATTCTGTTGAACCATAAAGGCGATTCACCTACTTGAACATACCCTCCACACGCAAGGAAAAATACCAGCACAGGATAGGCACAATTCATTGGGATCTTTGAGTTTATCCACCACCAAATCGGTATCTTAATGTTTTTTATTAATTCTCTGCGGTGCAGCCCGTAAATAAACGCATCGTTATAGTAGTAACAGAATTTTGCTATTCGCAAAAAGGCGCTCTTGCCTGAATAATCGAAACTTTGAGTATGTCCGATTGCCTTGTTATCTTCATCGATATAAAGAAAGGGACAAAATGCGCTTGTGGCTTGCTCGTTGCGTTTTAAAGCATCAAACAATGTGCTAATAAATTTGCTATCCCACAGGTCGTCTGAAGCTGCCCACATAAAGAATTCTCCTGTCGCATGACTCAGGAGATACATAAAGTTAGCTTGCGGGCCGACATTTGCAGATTGTCTAATATACCGAATTCGGCTGTCCTTCGCTGCGTACGCCTTGCAGATCTCCCCCGTTCTATCGGTTGAGGCGTTGTCGGAAATGATAAGTTCGAAATCTTCAAACGATTGGGCTAAAAGAGAATCCAGGGCATGTGAAATATATTTCTCATCGTTGTACACCGGCATGCCAATACTAACACCGGGCAACTTTGAATTACTGTTTGTTTCCGAATACATACTCAAGTCTCTTTTGTAGATTTATGAAGCCCAATACCCGTTGCCTGATATACGGTAATGAAACCACACATGCCGTTAGTGTAAGAGTTAATGCCGCACCGATTATAAAAAGCTCCGGCCATGCGCGTAAGTTACGGGGCATAAACCACCAGCACAATCCAGAAACAGCAAATGAGACCAAGAAAGGAAAGCCGATATCTACAAGATACCACTGCCGTAATTCTCCCTTTAATATCCGGTTGTGAATAATTGGAGCCGAGATCAGCATACAACCAAAATTTAGGGTTACCCAGGCCCACGCTGCACCGATGCCACCAAAATGGGTAGCCAGGAAAAAAATGGCCGGAACCAAAACGATAGCAGATAATAAATTCTGATAGAACCCGAGTTTCACCCATCCATGAGCAACAGTCATGTCATAGGGTATGCCCATCAAGCTGTTGAAAACCGAGCCCATGACCAATATGCTTGCAATAGGGTATGTCATAAGGGCTATTGTTTCGTTTTGTGTCCACATGAATATCAATTTGTACGAAAACAATGCGATTATTGCAGATACAGGTAAGACAACCGCTGATACAAGCTGACACCCTTGATGATAGAGTGTGCGCAGTGCTTTTTCGTCCCCCTTCGCCACGAGGGCCGAGAAACGCGGCAAGAAAGCGTTAAATATTGAAGAGCCAGACATCCTTGTGGCAATGTTGATTTGATTAGCGAGAGTATAATAGCCGAACATATTCAACGGAAGTATTTTGCTCAAGATCACTTTGTCAATTTGTGAAATGAGAAATGTGACGAATGCGGTCGCGCTCATTCCTGCTGTGAAGCGCCAGACCCTTCTGAGCAACCGGACATCAAAACGGACTAAACGTGTTCCTTGTGGCATGTATTTCCAAAACATAATAGTAATAAAAATAACCTGCAAAATGCTAACAAATATCTGCCAATAAAAAAACGCGGTAAGCGTAGGAGAGATGATCCAAAGAACCAGTATAGCGCCAACGCTGCGAAATGTGCCTAATGACGCCGTAAACATATTAAGAGATACTTGACGCTCAAGGCCCGACAGTCCCCCCGAGTACAAACCAATAGGCCACTGCAGTGAGATTGTGATTCCCATGAGCACAATTGACTGCTGTACCACCTGGATTGAGACATTTTTAGCATTAACCCAATTTGTTGACAACCAGGAGGCGGCAAAATATATCCCAATCCCGATAATGATGCCAACACACCAATACACAATCTCGAGCGTTCGAGCCAAGTCCCGCGATTCATCGGAACGATCCGGATGCACTGAAAAGCGTGCCATCTCGCGATTCATGGTTGCGCTCAGCCCAAAGTCAAGAAGAGAAACAGTCGCTTGAATTGTTGAAAAAAAGCCGATTAAACCATATGCCTCTATGCCGAGAAATGAGATATAGAAAGGAACAAAAATCAAACCGATCAGGAGTGACCACCCCTTGCCGAAGAAGTTTGCAAGGACGTTATACTTCAACATAAAGCATTGCTAATATTATTGATGATCGTAGTTTTTAACAGAAAGAAAGATGTAGGAAAAGAAGTTCTTTTTAATAAGATTCCTTATTTCCTGTAGAATTCGCAAACCCCACCAATCACCCTTTCAATATATTGCGGCTTCATGTTTGAATGTAACGGCAGCGTCAGCACCTCTTTTATCACACGGTCGGTCACGCTCATATCACCATGCCTGCTGCTTTTGTAGAAGGTATGCTTATGCACCGGCACAAAATGGATCCCCGTATCGATGTCCTTTGTTCTTAGAAAGTCAATAAGTTTTTCCCGCTTGCCGTCAAGTACTCTTAAACTGTAAATGAACGGAGAGACATTAGAGAAATCGGTTTGCGGCACCTTCACTCCTTCAAGAGACTTGAAGGCCTCATTGTACGCCTTGCATACGCGCCTACGGCTCTCAATGAACTCATCCACGCGCTTGATTTGCGAAATGCCAACACTTGCAAGGATATTGGTCATGTGGTAGCGAAAGCCCTGGCAAACAACGTCGTAATCCCATGCGCGCTGGTTCTTATACCGCAAGGTCGTATCTTTGTCAACCCCAAGAAGGCGCAAATGTCGCAGTTGCTCCATTTCCTTTTCAGAATTCACAACCACCGCGCCACCGTCTATCGAGGTAATCACTTTGACCGGGTCAAAGCTGAAGCATGCAATGTCGCCAAAACTCCCTATCTTCCTACCGTCGATAGTCGATCCAAAGGCGTGACAGCAGTCTTCCACCACCCTCAAGTTGTGTTTCTTGGCCAATTTGTATACCCCGTCAATGTCACAGGGGATGCCCGCAAAATGGAGCGGAATTATTGCCTTGGTCTTTTTCGTAATCAGCTCTTCCGCTTTTTCGCAATCAATGCCAAGGTTGTCATCGTTAATGTCGCACATCACTACCTGCCCACCTGTGGCTGTAATTGCCTGATGGTCCGCAACGTAATTGAACGACGGGGTGATTACCTCGTCGCCGGGCTTCACCCCGGCGGCAAGAAGGCCTATGTGCAAGGCGGATGTCCCGGTATTGGTGGCGAGGACTTTCCTTGTTGTCAAACCGATGTACCCGGCAACCCGGTCTTCGAACTCTTTTGTAAAGGCGCCCATGCCAAGCCATCCCACCTCGAAAGCGTCGGCAAGATGTTTGTGGGTGTCAGCGCTGATGTGGGGGACAAAGACGGGTATTTTTTCCATCTGTATTTATCCTAATCTTTAACGCACTTGAGAAAACCGCCAGGTCCTACAGTAATTTGTAGTTTCGCTTCCATGTCGGTATCAACTTGGAATCTATCATTTTTCTTTATGAATTCTTCAACCGCCGTCTTGGGGTTGTTCCCTTTGTCCCAAGGCCTGTCAGAAAAATATCCCTTGGGCATATCTTCTATGATTGTATCAAAAACAACCAAGTAGCTCCCTTTTTTCACCAATCCTGAATACAATTCCAATTCCTTAAATACATGTTCATGGGTATGATTTGAATCGAGTACTAGCAATATCTTCTTCTTGCCTTTGGCAAGATTATACACTTGTTTCGCTATTGTCTCATCAATGGATGATCCTTCAATCATGATAATTCGCTTATAAAACTTGTGCCTTTCAATTTCAATTCTGTTATGATTACGGATATCTATATCTATGCCAAGTACCGTTCCGTTATTTCCCAGCAACTCCAGCATTGAGGCGTAAAAGATCAACGAGCCACCATGAGCGATTCCCGTTTCAATGATAAAATCCGGCTGAACATTCCATATGATTTCCTGCATTGCAACGATATCTTGTGGGAATTGTATAATAGGTCTTCCTAACCACGAGAAATTGTAGGAATACTTGTGGCGGGATGCTTCCGCAATCCACCTGTTAGACAATTCTTTGAGCGCTTTATCGTTTTTTAGCTCATTGATGTATGCAGATTTTTCTTTTTCAAAGTCAGAATTCATTCCAATCATCCTTTTTTCTTCATAATAACCATTTTTATCGGGCTCACGTCTCCAAGCCAAGGCAATCTTACTGCAAGTTTGTGAATATCATGGCTGTAGTCCGGCTTTTCATCGCGCATTTGACACATTGAAGAGTAAATAACTCTCGTTGCAAAATAGTAGGAACTTGAAAAGTTGCAAAATCTAACGCTCTCAAATAGTCTTTTCACCTTCTTACAAAACTCATCTTCCAGGAAAAACAAATTATGCCAGCGAACAGGAATTTCCGACAAACCCATCACACTTCGCATTTTATTCATGGCATTCTGTCCGTTTATAAAATTCTCTATTGCAATGAAATGTCCCCCCGGTTTTAGCAAAGACTCTATTTGTCGAATTGCATCATATTGCCTCTTGGCGGAATCAAGGTTGATCAAACATCGATCAGTAATAATAGCATCAAACTTGTTGCCCCTGAAAATAGTAACTAGCTTTTCTACATTTCCAATTCTAAACTTTACATTGAAGAAGTCATTCTTTGAGTCCTCTAGGCTATGTCTTGCAGCCTTTATCATGTTCGAACTGTAGTCAACGCCAACAAATCGTATATTGGGAAATTTTTGGGCAATTCTCAAAGTAGAATAACCGTCACCGCATCCAGCATCCAGAAGTGTTCCTCGTGAGATATGAATACCTTTAATAGCCTGAATCAAAGTGGCTATTTCTAGCTCCCGCAAGTACACATCATTGGTCGTAGCAGTGGGATTCAATGCGTTTTCTTTGGCTCTCTCATCCCAGTATTGTTTGATCTTCTTGTTCAACCACTATTCCTTCCAAAAAGTTGGTATTCGCTGTCTTTCTTCGAAATAATTATCTGACTGGACAACCATTTTATCCCGATCTCAGGATCATCCCACCTCATCCCCCTCGCGCTCTCCTCATGATAATATTCTCCCATCATATAAAATACCTCAGCATCATCCTCAAGCGTCTGGAACCCGTGCGCGAAACCCTTAGGCACATAGAGCATGCTGTGGTTCTTCGCGCTCAGTTCGGCACCGTACCATTTCTTATAGGTGGGCGAATTTGGCCGAATATCCACGATAACGTCGAAGATTGATCCGCGTACGCAAGAGACTATCTTTGCTTCTTCATGCGGAGCGGCCTGGTAGTGCATGCCCCGGAGCGTGCCCTTTTTCTTGTTATAGGATATATTGCATTGGACGCAGGCGAAATCAATGCCGTGCTTCTTGAACTCATCTGTGCAGAACGTGCGCGCAAAAAATCCGCGCTCGTCCTCCACAGGTTCCAATTCAATGAGAAACGCTCCGGCGAGGCTTGTAGAAGTAAACTTCACGGTATGATCTCCAGCTGCGGTATTGCGACAACGAACTTCGCGCCCCATTCCTTTACAAACGCAATTTGACCCATAATTTCATCCTTAATATTCCACGGCAAAACAAAAACAATATCAGGCTTTGTCTCCCGGATTCTGTCCGGAGAATAAATCGGAATGTGGGAACCCGGGAGAAACATGCCCTGTTTGTGGGGGTTTCTGTCTACGGTGTAGCCGATTAGGTCCGTGCCGATGCCGCAGTAATTGAGAAACGTGTTTCCCTTTGCCGGTGCTCCGTAGCCGGCGATTGATTTCCCTTTCTTTTTCGCGTCTTTCAGGAACGCGAGTGAATCCTGTTTTATTTTCTGCGCGCTTTTTTCGAACCTTTCGTATGTTTCACTTTTGTCCAGCCCATGTTCTGTTTCTTTTTCCGCGATCCGACCGACCGTTTCTTTTATGTCAAACCTCGGGCAATTGTTGTGCGCCGCGTACACGCGGAGCGATCCGCCGTGCGTGGGAAGCTCCTCCACGTCAAAAATACGGAGGCCGAATTCCTCGCACAGTGGAATCAGCGCCGTAAGGCTCAGGTACGAATAGTGCTCGTGGTAGATGGTGTCGAACTGGCAATCTTGAATCATCCGGAGCAGGTGCGGAAACTCGAGGGTTATCACGCCGTCGGGCTTGAGCGCCACGGGCAGTGCCTGTACGAACCCGCGGATGTCCGGGTTGTGGGCCAGCACGTTGTTACCTATTATCAAGTCGGCCATTTTCCCAGAGGCGGCTAGCCGGAGCGCGCAGGGGGCGTTGAAGAAGCACACGTCGGTGGGGATCCCCTGTTCCCGGGCGGTGCGGGCCGTCCCTGCCGCGGGCTCGATCCCGAGCACCGGGATGTTCTTCTCTTTGAAGTATTGCAGGAGGTACCCGTCGTTGCTGGCAATCTCAATCACCTGGCTTGAACCGGAAAGGCCGAGCCGTCTGGTTATCATGTCGGCGTAGCGTTTGCAGTGGTCGAGCCACGTGGTTGAATACGACGAAAAATAGGCGTACGATTCGTTGAAGATGTTCGATGCCGTTTCGCATTCAGGCACCTGGACAAGATTGCATTTTTTGCAGTGGTAAACGTCAAGAGGATAGACTGGCTCCTCCTCGCTCAGGGCCTCACGCGTGACATACGCATTCGACAGCGGCTGTCTGCCGAGCGACATAAAAGGTCCGGGCAAAGGAGTCCTGCAGGCGCGGCAGAGAAGTTTTGAGATGTTGTTTGACAACATAAGTCGTCTATTTCTTCTTGCCTATTCTCTTTTCGAAGGATCTAATCCTCTCTGTCCTGTCCTTAAAAAGCTTTTCCCCACGGGCGTTTTCCATTGTCTTATATTCATCTACGGTATTCCTGATTGCTTCCCTGAATGTAAAGACCCTTTTCCACCCAAGGGACTGGGTCGCTTTCGTACTGTTCAATTGTAAAAACATTGCTTCTTTCGATCTAGGCTTCCTAGGGTCAAGAAACTTGACGGTTCCTTTGCCCCATTCTGCCACAAGTTCGTTAACAAGTTCTTCAACCGTCCGGCTCTGGCCTGGTGATGACCCGAAATTCCAGGCGCCGGAGAAATCCCGTCCATACTCAGAAAGCGAGGCTCCCAAGAGCAGGTAACCATACAACGGCTCAAGAACATGCTGCCACGGCCGCACCGAATGCGGGTTTCTAATCACAATGGCATTGCCACTTCTTAGCGCCCGGATGCAATCCGGCACAATGCGATATTGCGCAAAATCACCGCCGCCGATCACGTTTCCCGCGCGTGCCGAAGCCACTGCTGCATTGGAATTTTTCGCGAAGAACGACCGTACGTACGATTGTGTTATCATTTCAGCAGCCGCTTTTGAGCCACTGTATGGGTCATGTCCGCCAAGCGGATCACTCTCTTTAAAGGCAGCGCCATGCTCAGGATTTTCGTAAACCTTGTCCGTTGTAATCACCACCGCGGCTTTTATTGATTTACAAGCACGAACCGCTTCCAAAAAATGCACCGTGCCCATTACATTTACGTCAAATGTTTCTACCGGATTTCTATAAGATTCCAAAACAAGCGGCTGTGCGGCAAGATGGAAAGCGAGATCGGGCTTTGCGCTGCGCATGAGTTTTTCGAGCTTGCGCGTGTCCCGTATGTCTCCGTTCACATGTTCAATTTTCCGGGCCAGGGCACAGGCTTCAAAATGCTCGCCTTTTTTCGCCGGAAGCGCGTACCCTATTATACGTGCGCCAAGCGAAAGGAGCCACAGGCAGAGCCACGACCCTTTGAACCCGGTGTCGCCGGTAATAAAAATTGATTTTCCTTTGTAAAAGTCTAGCGCCATACTTTCCAGAAAGCCTTGCCGGTGTTCCAAAGATCGTTCAGATAGTCCATGTCGCGCAGCGTGTCCAGACATGCCCAATGGCCGGTATGTTTCCAGACCATGAGCTCGCCTTCACGCGCGAGGGCCTCAAACGTTCCGCTTTCGAGGTCGCAGTCTTCGCAGTCGGAAAGCCGTTCAAAAATCCTGCGGTTCAATACCATGTAGCCGCCGTTGATGAATCCCGGCGCATCATTAGGCTTTTCGCTGAAACGGGTCACCTCGTCGCCGTTTATCTTAAGTTCACCGAAACGTGAGGCAATGTTCACACCGGTGAGCGTGGCGATTTTGCCGTGCTTCTGATGGAATTCGATGACGGCCTTGATGTCGACGTCACAAAGCCCGTCGCCGTATGTCAAGCAAAAATCATCGTCGGATATGTATTTCTCAATTCGTTTGAGACGGGCGCCTTTCAGCGCTTTTTCTCCGGTATCTGCAAGTGTGACGCGCCAGCCGTCCTCATGGTGCGCTGAGTGGATCGAAGAGGAACGCGTTCCAAGTTCTATAGTAAAATCATTGTTCAGGTATTCGTAGTTGTAAAAGTATTCCTTTATCATCTTACCCTTGTACCCGAGCGCGAGCACAAAATCCTTTATGCCGTGATGTGCGTATATTTTCATGATATGCCAAAGTATGGGTTGCGCGCCAACATCTACCATGGGCTTAGGCCTGAATTCCGTTTCTTCACGTAAACGGGTTCCCAAACCGCCGCACAGAATTACTGCTTTCATGTTCGTTCCTTTTCTATCATTTCTTATTAGTTTTGATTTCTCGCTGATTATTTATTTCGAAGCATCCCCATCACCATGTTTTTCAATTCTTTTTTATACGCCTTCCCGCCCGCCCCGCCGATCACCGGCATTCTCTTCCCTTTCAGGTCCATTGCGCCGTCCTCCCTTAAAAATCCGCGGTCAAATTTTCTTTCAACTTCCCGGCCCTTTTCAACCGTCGGCCTTTCAACTCCTCAACTTTTCTCCGCGTTCTCCGTGTCTCCGTGGTGTGTCTTTTTGTTTTGCTTTCAACGTTCAACTTCCAACTTTTTTTTTCTTCATCGACCGTCGACCGACAACCTTTTAACCAATCAACCCTTTATTCTTCATTGGGGCTCATCCCGGAAACAAGCACCCTGCCGAAAGCGCTATGCAGTTGTCGCCGATGGTCCTGTTAGACGCGCCCCCATACAACACGATTGATCGTGCGAGCCGGTCCCGGCGTCCGCCGAGCGACCCGGCAAAGGCGTCAAGGTTTTTTGCGTCTACGGGCATCACGGTTGAAGACGCTTTCATTTCACAGGCCACGATGCGGTCGTCCTTTTCGATAATAAGATCAACTTCCTGGCCTCGATTGTCCCGCCAGTAATAGGCTTTTCTCCGTAACGGATCCATTGCGGTCCATGCATGAAAAGTCTGGAACAGCGCCTGCTCGAACCAAAGTCCCATGTCCGGTCTTTTTGGGATGTCGGCGGGGGATCTGAGGCCCGCGAGCCAGCCGGCGAGGCCGCAATCGTTCCAAAAAAGTTTTTTCGCCTTTACCAGTGATTTTGTCCGGTTGACCGCATACACGGGAAGACGGGAGATTTGATATCCCGCTTCGAGAAGATTAAGATACCGGTGGCATGTGGATTGGGGAATTGCCGCGTCACGGGCGATTTCGGATTGGTTGATGGGCCGTCCGGTACGCAGCGCCGCAAACCGCATCACTTTCTGAAAATCGGGCAACTGGTCGATCTGGGAAATGTGGCGGAGGTCGCGCTCCAGATATGCCTGCACATAGCCGGTAAACCAGAAATCCCTGTCTTCGGATGAAGCGGCCGTCACTGAAGAATAAAATCCCCCCTTGAGCAGCCAGGGGTGCCACTGGGGCGTTGAGCCCGGCCACTCGCGCGAGGAAAAGTCCGGCTCAAAAAGCCGGTCGATCAGTCCGGGCATTGCGGCATCGGAAACAAACTCAGCCGGGCAAAAGGGCATAAGCTCAAGGTACACCGCCCTTCCGGCCAGGCTGTCGGACACGGATTTAAGCAGCAGCATGTTCGTTGAGCCGGTCAAAAGAAACGATCCGTTTTTCCTGAATGAATCCACGTACTTTTTAATGGACATAAAGATCCCGGTAGCACGCTGTGCCTCATCGAAGGTGACCGGCGCGTCGGCAAAAAGTGACTCGGGGTTTTCATTCGCCTGGGCAAGTATTCCGAAATCATCAAACGAGCGGTATGCCCGCCCCCGGCCCGGCAAAAGGTCACGGACAAGCGTTGTCTTGCCGGATTGCCGCATGCCCGTAACAACGACGACGGGCATGGCCCCAAGGGCCTTTACGCAACGCCCCTCCATCCATCTTCTGATTCTATTCATAGTGTGAATAAATTTAATTCATGGCGTGAATAAATTGTAAATAAGGCTCTTTTTGTCTCCGTGGTGAATCTTCTTCTTTGCGTTCTTTGCGAGAGGTTTTTCAACATTCCAACTCTTTTTTCCTCTTAAACGAGCTCCCGCGGTGCCGTAATCACTTCCGCGTAAAAATCATTAAAACGTTTTTCATCGACCGGCTCCCACAACTCTGGAAATGCGATTGATTTTGTCTTCACCGCTTTCGGCCCTTGTTCGACCATTTACATTTTCTCCCCTCTTCTTATCGTCCAGAAATCGTCCGACAGCTCTCTTGACCCCAGGTATTCATACGGCATGGTGAAATACCCCTTGATGCCCCACGCGGGGCCCCACGAATTCCTGATGGTAAAGCGCTTGGCCGCGTCGTCGTAGCCCACGGCGAGAACGGCGTGTCCGCCCAGGCTGCGCTCGGTCGTCTTGGGCATGTTCACGATGCCGGTCTTTGCCACCTGCTGCGATTCGAACGATTCGTACACGGTGAAGCCGAACACGAACGGGAACCCGGTTGCCAGGCACGCGCGCATATGGTCTATGGTGTCGAGCCGCTGGTACGACGTGATCTGGTGCTGCGCGCCGTCCTTGTAGCACGCGGCCGAGGGCTTTGCCGTGAACTTCGATATCACGTAGGGCCATTTGGCTTCGGCGCAGCAGCCCTGCTTGGCCAGGGTCTTGATGCCGTCGCGGATCATGGCGCCCGAGTCCTGGTTCACGGTGTGTTCCAGGCTCCGCTCGTTGTAATACACGAAGAGCCTGCTCATCTGCACGGGCGCGAGCCTGTCTTTTTTCTCGAGCGCCTCGAGCGCGGACGTGAGCGCGTGCGCGGAGCAGGCGCCGAGCTGTCCCTGGTTTTCCACCGGCGGGCAGATGCCCTGCAGGTCGGCTTTTGGCGGCAGCGTTGCCGGCACCTGGTACACGAGGGAATATTTCACGTCGCGGGCGTCGGGCAGGTCTGGTTTCCAGCCGTACTTTCTGTACTTCGGTTTTGCGGGCATTATTCCTCCTTCATGATAATTTTATATGGAATTAAAAAGGGTGTTGTTACTTGTTATAAGCAAATTCAAGAAAAATCCGGGCGCCCCGCCGTCAACTGTCAACAGTCAATTTTTTCTCAACTCCTCAACCTTTCAACCAGTATCTTCACGATTTTCTCAGCCGCCTTGCCGTCCCCGTACTCGGCGATGGTTTTCCGCTTTTTGTTTGGCCCCGTCATTTTTTCCACTGCGTCAAGCACCGATTCCACGGTCATGTCTTTTGGGGTCCTGTTCCACCCGGCGGCCACGGTCTCCACCCATTCGGTCTCGGCGCGCAGCGTGACGCACGGCACCTTGTGGAAATACGCCTCCTTCTGCACGCCGCCCGAGTCGGTCACGATGAGCTTGGCGCCGCTTTCCAGGCGGACCATGTCGAGGAACCCGGCGGGCCCGGTCACCGTTATTTTTTTCAAAAATTTTCCGAGCCCGAACGAGCCTACCATCTTTTTCGTGCGCGGGTGCATGGGGAAGACCACGGGAACATCGGAGGCGATCCGGTCCAGGCTCGCGAGGATGCCCGCGAGCGCCGCCTTGTCGTCGGTGTTTTCCGCCCGGTGCACGGTGACGAGGACATATTCCCGGGGCGCCAGGCCCAGCGCGTCCAGAACGGCGCTCCCTGCCTTTGCCTTTTTCGCGAACAGGACCGCAGCGTCGTACATCACGTCTCCGGTGTTGAACACGTTGCGGGTGATCCCTTCCCGTTTCAAATTGGCGGCCGCGGTTTTCGTGGGGCAGAAGAGAAAGGTTGACAAATGGTCTGCAACCACCCGGTTGATCTCCTCGGGCATTTTCCTGTTGAACGAGCGGAGGCCCGCCTCCACGTGCCCGACCGGCACGTTCAGCTTTGCCGCTGCGAGCGCGCCCGCGAGCGTGGAGTTCGTGTCGCCGTAAACGAGCACCGCGTCGGGCTTTTCGGAAACGAGAAGCGGCTCGAGCCGCTTGAGCATTTCGCCGGTTTGTCCGCCGTGGCCGGCGCTGCCCACCTCCAGGTTGTGCCGCGGCGCCGGGATTTCCAGCTCGTCGAAAAACACCTGCGACATGTTCGCGTCGTAGTGCTGGCCCGTGTGCACCAGGATTTCTTCCACACCGCCGTGCTTTTTAAACGCCCGCGACACGGGCGCGGCCTTGATGAACTGCGGCCGCGCGCCGATGATGGTGATGATTTTTTTCACTGAATTTTCTCTATGAATTGAATAAAGGGCCCGGCGTTCCCCCGCTTCGCGGGGCCGGCCGTCCTTCCGGTCTCGCCTTCGGGTGCTTCTCCCTCGTCAGGGATTTCCAGGAGGGGCCACAAGGTCCGGTTTCTTTCTTCTAATTTTCAACTTCTTCTCCGTGTCCTCTGTGTCTCTGCGGCCATCATCTTGCCTTCAATGCGTGAGCAGGTTGTACTTTACAATACACCACAACGCCCTCACGCCGTCCAGCACGCCGATCTTCTTTCCCTCCTCGTAGGTGCGGCCCGAATACGAGATGCCCACCTCGTACACCCGGCAGCGCAGCCGCGCGACCTTCGCGGTTATTTCGGGCTCGAACCCGAAACGGTTTTCCCTGATTTTGATCTTGGCGATGATTTCCCTGCGGAACATCTTGTAGCAGGTCTCCATGTCGGTGAGGTTCATGTTGGTGAACACGTTGGAGGCGAACGTGAGGAACCGGTTGCCGAGGTAATGGGAATAATACAGCACGCGGCGCTCGTCCGTGGTCATGAAGCGCGAGCCGTACACCACGTCGGCCCTGCCGTCCAGGATGGGCCCCAGCAGCTTGCCGTATTCGTCGGGGTTGTATTCGAGGTCGGCGTCCTGCACCACCACCACGTCGCCGGTCGCATGGGTAAACCCGGTGCGCAGCGCGGCGCCCTTGCCCATGTTTTTTTCGTGGCGCAGCACCTTCACGCGCTGGTCCTTCACGGCCGCGAGCGCGTCGGCGGTGCCGTCGGCCGAACAGTCGTCCACCACGATCACCTCGCGGTCCACGCCCGGCGGCAGGGGCGCGTTAAGCACCCGCGAAAGCAGCGGGGCGATGGTGCGTTTCTCGTTGTAGCAGGGAATGACGATGGAGAGCATCATGGCTGATCCCACGTGAAGAAGTAATAAATGAATTTCTGGAATTCAAGGAACGCCGCGCGCCGCAGCGGGCCGTACATCCACCAGGTCTGGTAGGTGTGCCGCGTCACGCCGTAACGGTCGTAGGGCACCGGAAGATAATAGAACCGGCAGCGGTCGCCCTTGTATTTGCGCGTAATTTCCATGCGGATCCTGCGCATGTGGAACGGCGTGCTCACGAGCCCGATGGCAAGCGGCCGGGCCGCCGAATAGTCCCCGCCGTCCGCGATTTTGCTTTTGGCCCAGCCCGCGATGTACCACGCCTCCGAGTTCGTGTTGCGGCACGTGTCGACGATGTAGATTCTCGAAGTGTCAAGGCCCTTTTTCCCAAGCGGGCCGGCGATTTTCTTTGACGGGTAGCTGATGAGCCACTGCGAGCGCGGATACCGGCTGAACAGCTCCTTCGAATAGATGATCCGGGCCGTCTCGCCGGCAAAGGTGAACACCGCGTCGAGCGACGGCGGCAACGGGTCGCTCACCACGAGCCACAGGGCGAGGTTGCAATAGGCGTACGCGGCGACGGCCGCGGCGACGGCCGCGCTGGCGATGACGAGCCAGGATTTTTTCATTTTGACCGACAGAAAGGGCACCCGGAAAGTAACAAAGTGACAAAGATGCAAAGTGACAAAGTATAAAACTCAACAGGCATATTTTCTAAACCTCTCAACTCCTCGACTTTTCAACTATTCAACTGCTTATCTGTGTCCTCCGTGTCTCTGCGGCAAGTCTTTTTTTCAACTCGTCAACCCGTTTGCGCGTCTGCCCGTCTGCGCATCCACGCATTTACGCATCAACGCTCTAACGCTTTAGCTCTTCGAGCTTTCATTTTCAACATATTGAATGATGGAATCGGCAAGTGATGAAATGCCGCTGAAGCGCTTTGAGTGAATTTTCAACGAGTTGCTGGACATGAAATCCTATGACGTCGTCCGCCACGTCCTTGTCCATCGACAACTTCTCTACCAGGACCGCGTCTTGCCGAGCTTTCCTGACAAGCAAACGCGCAAAATCAATGTTTTTTTTTCATACAGAACTTTCCCTTCTTTCAGGATGCTGTTGAAGAGAGTCCCGGACACCTCGCCCCACTCGTGGAATACCTGGGCGCTGTGGACGACGATGTCAACCGGTATCCTGAGCGGGCTTAGGGCACGCCTGAGCCTTACCGCCTCGGTTTTTTTTTGTGCGTACAAACTCCGCCCCCGTCGGCGGTACTTTAAAAAAAGTCCTGCCCTCCTTTAGATGCAACCTTTGAATGTCTAAAATCCAATCCCGCGCTTAAGCGGGCCTGCTTACAATATTATATATATGAATTATGTCTGTCAAAAGAAACCCAAAAAAGAAAATCAATCCGCCGGATCCTTTTTAGTCTTTAAACTTCCAACTTTCAACCCGGCGCCCTTGCCTCTCTCATCAACAGGTAAAATACTCAATTATACCACGGATAAGATATAATACATTCAATCCCGATTAATTTCAACAGTAAAATCAATATCTTGCGGGAGGCATGTTAAGGAAGGCCCTCTTATTTAAGTAACGGGCTTAACCATGGACGCGTCAATGCTCATCGAGGCCTGGCCAAGACCGGTCACCGACAGAAATAGCCTGTCTGATTCCTGCACTCGTGAAATGGTTCCGGTGAGGCCGCAAAGCGGGCCGGCTATCACCGTCACCTGCGTCCCCAGAGGATACGAAACCGTCACCGGCTCGAGCTGCACGCCCTGTTCGATGGCCAGGTAGATCTGGGTGAGCTCGTCCATGAACCTTTTCTGGTATTTTATGGGGATGATCGACACGACGCGGCCGGTGCGGTACACGCCCTGCACGAGCGTGTCCCTGCTGCAGAAACTGATGTATCCCGGGAACAGCGGCAGGATGGATTTGCGCGGCTTGTTGTTGTCCTTGCGCCGCGTCACGTGCGTCACGAGCGGCAGGTAATATTCGATGGCGGCCTTGACGAAATCGAAGGCGATGGCCTTTTCCTGCCGCGGCTTGACTTTTGCGACCCACCAGGGGTCCGCCGCCTCGGTGATGGGGCGCGCCGGGAACCGTGCCGGCGGGTTTTCGTCCACTCGTTTCATGATGCCTTACAATATAATAGAAGGGGCGTTCCGCGGCTCCGCCGCGGCGGCCGTCAACTGTTAACTGTCAACCTGTTTTTCCGGCCCTTCCCCGTGCCCTCTGTGCCTCGGCAGCTATCTTGTTTTTGCGATCTTTGCGCTCTTGGCGAGAAACTCTTCTTTCTCCGCGTTCTCTGTGTCTCCGCGGCTGTCTTGCTTCGCTCCAGCCTAAACGCCGTACTCGGCCCTGTACTTATCGATGCGCGCCTTCATGGCGTCGTCGATGACGACCTTTTTGTCAAGCTCGCGGTGGTGAAGAAACGCCACGATCTCCTCTATGGTGACGATGGCGGCCGCGGCCATGCCGAGGCCGCCGGCCGCCTCCAAAAGCGCGCTTGCGCCCGACCGGCCTTTTTCCATCCTGTCAACCGATACCACGAGCCCGCGCAGCGCGGCGCCGGCAAAGGCCGAAAGGACGGCCGCCGATTCCCGCACCGACGTGCCGGCCGTTATTACGTCGTCCACGATCACGATGTTGTCGCCGGCCGCGGGCTTGTGCCCGATGATGGTGCCGCCCTCCCCGTGGTCCTTTGCCTCCTTGCGGTTGAAGCACACCGAAACGTCGTGGCCGAACGTCCTGCTCAGCGCAACGGCCGTGCTCACGGCGAGCGGGATGCCTTTGTAGGCCGGCCCGAACAGCACGTTGAAGTCCTTTCCCAGCTTTGCCAGAATTGCCTGGGCGTAGAATTCCCCCAGTTTCGCCATCTGGCTGCCGGTCTGGTAGTTGCCGGTGTTGATGAAGTACGGCGTCTTCCTTCCGCTCTTGGTGGTGAAATCGCCGAAGGTCAGCACCTTGGATTTTACCATGAAGGTGATGAAGTCCTGCTTGTATTGTTCCATGAATGCTCCTTATTGCTTCAAGATAAATTAAAGAAGCGGGCGTTCCCCTCGCCTTCGTGAGAACTCAGGCTCGGGTCGGCCGGCAATGTGCGCCGACACACCCTTCGGTCCGCCTAACGCGGTGAATCTTGTTTTGCTTCCAACGTTCAACTGCCAGCCTTCATCTATCTCATACCTCAACCGTCATCCCGTCATACGCGAATTCCATCCAATCATCCAGCTTTTTGCCGTCCAATTGGTAATGGATGTCATGGCTCATGTGGATAAAACGGCACCGCCTGGGTCCGATCTCCCGCGCCAGTTTCATGCTCTGATCCAGGACAAGATGGCTTGCATGCTCCTTGGTTTCACGAAGGCAGTTTACAATAAGGATATCAAGTCCGGCCAGCACTTCCTGCGCTGGGAAGCGGGGCGATTTGAGGTCGGGAATATAGGCGAGGCCGCCGATCCTGAAACCAAGGCACCCGGCAAGGCCGCCGTGCTCCACGGGCAACGGGAAAACTTTTTTTTCAAACAGCATGAACGGGCCGGAAATCGGATTCAAGGCTATCCGGGGAATGCCGCCGCCCCAAAAGGCGTTCGGGTCGAAAATATAGGGAAACGAACTCCGTATGCCGGCCATGCTTTCGGGAGAGCCGTAAAAGTCAAGCGGGTTCTCCCTGCGGGTTGTGTAGGAGCGGATGTCCGGAACGCCGCCGATGTGATCCGCGTGGCAATGGGTGATGAGCACCGCGTCAAGTTTCGGGATCCTTTCCCGGAGTGCCTGCTGCCGGAAATCGGAGGACACGTCAACCAGCACGTGCCGGCCGCCGTATTCCACGAGAATCGACGACCGCGTCCGCGCGTGTTTCGGGTCAATGCTCGACAGCCCGCACACGCCTTTCGGGCATTGCGCGAAATTGCCGAGCATGCAGTCGATGGAGGGCACGCCGTGGGAGGTGCCGGTTCCAAGAAAGGTTATTTTCATAGCAGGCAAGGGGGAAAACCGCTGTTGACCGAGCTTGTTGACCGGATACTTTTTACGAGAAAATACGTTTGGTAAAGTATGCTCGTGAACTATTTTTTACCTCCGGCAACCGTGTGCGGTCGCGGCGTGCCGGCACGCTAATAAACAAGTTGCCAAATCGTACTTATTGCACAACCTAAGCCCGGAACATGCGATGGATGAGCCAAAAAAAATAGGCCTGCTCGACCTGCTGATCATTCTCCTCGAGCGAAAGTGGTTTTTTATCATTTCGATGCTCCTGTTCTGCGCGGCAGGGGTGATCATAAGCATGGTTTCCGCCAAATACTACACCGCAACGGCCGTGATCATGAAGCCCGAACAGAAACTCCCCTCGGGCATTGGCTCGCTGCTCGGAAAGGAGCTGCCGGTTTCAGGGCTCCTCAAATCCATGGACCTCGGCGGCGCGGATGTGGACAATTTCCTGAGCATCCTGCAGAGCGGCCGGCTCGCGGGAAAAGCGGTTGACCGGTTCAACCTCGTCCATTACTACGGATTTGATAAACTGAAAAAATATTACCCCGAAGACGTGGTGAAGCGGTTCCACAAAAGCGTCAAGGTTACGGAAGACAAATACGAGAACATCGAAGTGTCGGTGGTCGACTCGAGCCCGGCAATGGCGGCCGCCGTTGCCAATTTCATTGTGTGCGAGCTCGACACCATCACCTATCAGCTGGGAAAGGAGAGCGCGCGGAATTCACGGATTTTCTTTGAAGACCGCCTCGCACTAATCAAGCGCGACCTCGATTCCGCCTCAAAGCAATTCACCAAATACCAGACCGAGAACAATTACATCGAGCTCGAACAGCAGACGAAATCCTCCATTGAGGCGCTCGCCCAGTTCGAGGCGCAGAAAATGACGATCGACCTCGAGATCGCCCAGTTGCAGAGCCAGTTCGGCGCCAGCAACCAGCGCGTGAGCGAACTGCAGCGGCAGAAAGGCGTTATCGAGCGCAAGGTCAACGCGTACATGACCACGGGCGGCGGGAACCTCATCATTTCGCTCAAGGACGCTCCCCAAAAGGCGGTGCAGTACGGCTACTTGCTCCGCGATGTGAAGACCCAGGAGGCGCTCTACGAATTCGTCCTTCAGCTGTATGAGCAGGCCAAGTTCTCCGAGGCCAACAACGTGCCGACGGTGCAGGTGCTCGACGACGCCGGGACGCCGCAGAAAAAGACTAGGCCCAGGCGCTCGATCATCTGCATGCTGTTCTTTTTCGTAGGCTTTGCCCTTACGTCAACCTATCTCGCGGCGGACAAATGGCTGGGCGTCCAAAAACAGAACGGTACCCCGTTCTACAGAAAATTCAGCCGCGCCCGCGAATTGCTGATGTTCTGGCGGTAACGGCGGGCCCGAAGGGCGGTCTCTCCCTTAAGTCAACGGCGAACCTCCATGACGTTTTTCTACCTGTCCATTCTCCTCGTCACCGTCCTGTCGGCGTACTATTACAAAAAAGACCTGCTCTCCCCGGTCCGCCTCTATATCTGCATGTACAGTTTTCTCCTCGCCGTCAACTCATTGAAGCTGAGCGATTTTCAGACCGAATGGTCGCCCACCACCCACCTGTTCTTCTGGGGCGCCTCGGGGCTGTTCGTCGCGGGCTGCTGCATCATGCTGCTCGTCAACCGGGCCAACAATCCGCTCGGCCCGGCGGATTTCGGGTTCGTGAAAGCCTCGCTGGCTTCGGACGCGCGCCGCATCGACTGGAAATGGTTTTTTCTCGTCTGGATGTTCTGCTCGGCCGTTTTTCTGATGGGCTATGCCGCGTCGTTTGCCATCAGCGGCGTCGTGCCGCTGCTGAGCAAGAACGCCGACAAGGCGCGCCTCGCCTTTTTCGACGCAAATCCGTTCGCCAACATCGGCATTTTCTTCGGGCCGCTTTCCCTCATTCTCGCCGTCGAATTTTTGTTTTTCGCCGCACCCGGCTCGCGGCGCAAATGGACCGTTGTTGCCGTTTCATGCGCGGTGCTGCTGCTCTACAGCACCATTGTCACCCGCATAGATCTTTTCAGGGTCATCCTCTTCGGCCTGGTCATTTATCATTACGGTAAAAAGAGGCTCTCGTTCGCCCAGTTCTTGTACGCGGTCGGATTTTCTGTGGTGTTTTTTCTCATCTTCTTCTTTCTCAGGATAAAGTACGACACCCTTGGCGTGTTCGCGAATTACACCAAGCTCCACATTCCCAAGGGGATGTTCTGGACCGCCAACATGTACACATATCTTGTCAACAACTTCTGGAACCTCGACTTCGCATTCCGAAAATTTGTCGACGGCTCGTTCGTGTATCCGCGGGGATACGGATTCAGCCTTGCGCGGCCGCTCCTCTTCCTTGCCCACCTGGAGCCGGCGATGCTCAAGACCTGGGGGTTCGACTCGATCATGAACGAATCGATTGTCAAGGTAAAAGGGTTCAACACGATAGCGTACGTCTGGCATTTTTACAAGGATTTCGGCTCGTTCGGTGTTTATTTCCTGCCGCTTTTCTTGGGCATGCTATGCACCGTGTTTTATGTGAACACCCTCTACCGGCCGACCCTGTTCCGCATAAGCCTGTGGTGCATTTTCGCGAGCTTCATCCTGCTCAGCTTTCACGGGCCGCTCTGGGAACTGTGGTTCGTTTATGTCAACATTCTGTTTCTTGCGATCGCCCATAAGCAAATCAAGCTTGCCACCGGGTAAGGACGTTCCGTCGTGATCACCATTGCCTATGACCATCAGTTTTTCTCCATGTTCGGCTATAGCGGCATCACCCGCTATCACTACGAAATCATCGCGCGCCTGATTCACGACCCTGGGGTGGCTGTTTCGCTCTACATGGGATGGCATAAAACCATGTTCAATTACGCGCGCTTCAAAAAACAATATGCGCATTTCTTCGGGCTCAGGCGTCCGGCCATTCCCCGCACCACCCGCCTGTTCAACGCGCTGAACGAGGCGCTGTTCCCTCTGTTTCTCGCGCGGTCGCGCCCGGCGGTTTACCATCAGACCTATTACCGGTATTACGCCCCCGCGTACAAGGGAAAACGGGTGCTTACCTTGCACGACATGACCTACGAACTGTTTCCTGAACGGTTCTCGCCTCAGGATCCCGCCATCCGCGACAAGCGGCAATCCATCGACCGGGCCGACGCGATCATCGCGGTATCGGTGTCCGCGAAAAACGACCTCGTCAGGCTGTGCAATATCCCGCCGGAGCGCGTCACCGTCATCTACCACGGCAATTCGTTGACGGTGACGCCCCGGGACAAGCCGCCCGTCAACGGCCCGTACATTTTATACGTGGGGCAGCGGGTGCCGCATAAAAATTTCCCGGTATTGCTCAAAGCGTACTGCAACTCGCCCCGCATACACCGGGAGTTCGGCCTGTTGTGCTTCGGAGGCGATCCGTTTACAGAAGAGGAAAAGCAGGTGCTCGCGCGGCACGGGCTTTTAAACCGCGCATTCCAGACGGCCGGAAGCGACGAGCTGCTCGCCTCGTGCTATACCGGCGCTTCGCTCCTCGCCTACCCATCGCTCTACGAGGGGTTCGGGCTTCCCCTGATCGAGGCCATGCATTACGGCTGCCCGGTGGTCTCAAGCAACGCCGGCTCGCTCGCGGAAATCGGGGGAAAAGCGGCGGAGTATTTCGACCCGAACAGCGCCGACGGATGCGCGGCGGCGATGGAACGTGTCCTTTTTGACGCCCCTTTACGCAACGGAATGATCGAACGGGGACGGCTCAGGGAGAAGGAATTCAGCTGGGACGCCTGCGCATCGCAGACGCTGGCGTTTTACAAATCCCTTTTGTAGAATGCCCCGCCCGGCAGCCGGGCGCGTACAAGGACGAGTATCTCTGCGGCAAGAGAATCTTTGAGGCAGAGGAGGATTCCGATATAAATGCCTCCGCCCGCAACGGCGGCAACGAAGAGGGCGGCAAGATTGTTGCGCACCGCCAGCGTCACGATCCACACCACAAGCCCCATCACCGCGCTCGCGCACAGGTAAGCAAGCGAGCGACGGCCGAAAAATCTGAACGCCAAATACCGTTTCCCCCCGAGAATAATGAAAAATGCAAGCGTGGTCGTTTCGGCACAAACGGTGGCGACGGCCGCACCGTTGTGCTGGTAGAGCGGGATGAGCCACAAGTTGACGCAGATGTCAATCACGGCCGCCACAAAAGTCGCCTGGAACAGAATCTTCTCCCCGCCGTGGGGAAACAGGATCTGGAGCCCCACGAAATTCGAAATGCCGATGATGAGCAGAATGGGCATCGCGATGCGCATGGTGAGCACCGACTCGGCGAATCCCTTGCCCGCGAGAACGGCCATCACCTGTGGCGCGAGTAAAAACAGCGCCGTGACAAGAGGGAACCCGATAAAAAAGATGAAACAGAGCGACTTCTCGGCTACGCGCCTGTAGTCGGCGATCATGTTGTTTTCGAGGTAATAGGAAATCCGCGGGATGAGCACCATCCCCATCGCAGTGATCAGGCCCACGGCGATGCGGTCGACCCTGAGCGCAGCGTTGTAGAACCCCACGAACTTATCGCCTGCCCAGAACCCCAGCATCATGCTGTCGAGGTACAAATAGATGCTCACCATGAGCGTCGAGCTGAACAGGGTGAGAACGGGCCTCACGTGCCGCAGCGGCGCGATGCCTGCCAGCGTGAACTTCACCCGGCGCGCCCCCTGGACCATGCCGACCGCCGCGGCCCCGGCAGTCGAAAACACGCTCGCCGCCGCATACCACAGGTAGTCGGAACGGGTCTTGACAAAGGCAAATAACAGTACGAGCGCCGCCCCTTTGATCGTGATGCTGCGCAGCGTGATGTTCCGGTAGTTTTCATACCCCTGGAAGAGCCATTCGATGGTGAACGTGTTGGCGACAATGTTGACGCCCACGATGCAGAACAGCGGCAGGTCGCAGCGTATCCGGGGCACGGACACCAGCGTTATTGCGTACAACAGTGCGGAAAGCAGTGTGGAGCACCCGTTGATGATGAAAAGCTCCGAAAAAACCGCGTTAAGGTTCTCGCGGTTCGCGCGTGCCTTGGCGATCTCGCGGGCGCCATAGAGTGGGATGCCGAGGCACGCAAGAAGCATAAAATAGCCGGCGAACGACGAGGCGAACGCTACCTTGCCGAACATGTCCGGGCCCAGGATGCGGGAAACATAGGCAAAGGAGACGAGGGGATACAGGACGTTGACCACGCTCTGCAGGGAATTATAAACGTAGTTTTTCTTGACAGAAGGAATTTTATACCCGAGGTTCATGGCTGAACCTTCCCTGCCGCACGCCGAGGCCAACGCCGGCCTGCGGCGCAGTGCCGGTTAAAAAAAAAGAGCAAGGATGTAGCACCTTGCTCCTGCGAGGTTCGTTGTGACGGCGCCATGGCGATGCAGACAACCATGTTGCCGCCCTATGTCAGGCCGTGATGATATTGACCGTTTTGCGGTCCTTTGCGCCGGTACGGAACTGCACAATCCCGTCCGCAAGCGCAAACAGCGTGTCGTCTTTTCCCTTGCCCACGTTGAGCCCGGCATGAATGGCCGTTCCCTTCTGGCGCACGATGATGTTGCCCGCCAGCACTTTCTCGCCGCCGTATTTTTTGACGCCGCGGTACTGGGGGTTGCTGTCCCGTCCGTTGACGCTGCTGCTGCCGCCTTTTTTATGTGCCATTAATTATCCTTTGCAATCTGAGGTGCGCGGCCGTTGTCAGGCCGAAATCGACACTATCTGCAGCGTGGTATGCAGCTGCCGGTGCCCGGTTTTTTTCTTAAAGGTCTTTCTGCGCTTCTGTTTCATGATGAGGACCTTATCGCCCTTGATATGATCAAGAACCTTTGCTTTCACCACCGCGCCGCTTACCAGCGGGTTACCGATTTTCACCGCGGCGCCGTCACCCACCATGAGCACCTTTTCAAGTGAAATTTCACTCCCCTTTTCCGCGGCGATCCGGGGAACTCTTATGGTGTCGCCCTGGGATACCTTGAACTGAAACCCGTCCTGCTCAACGATCGAAAACATTGCCTTACTCCTGCTTTGACTGCCGTTTTGGCCCTCTGAGGCCTTTTTTCTCAATAGGAAAGTCCTTAATATACTTGTTTGGCGGAAAATGAGGCAATAATATAAGATAGATCAAATACTGTCATGTGAAATAAATAAAGATCCGGGCGCTCCGCCGGCTTTTGGCGGCGGAGCGCCCGGATCTTTATTTAGAATCAAATTTATATATATTTCGCCGTGATCGCCTTGGTCGCGCCCTTGGGATAAAATTCGTAATCGTCCTGGTCAAGGTCCTCGTCCTTGGTGACGGTGAGCCTGAAATTGTGCTCCTGTTCAAGCTTCCTGAGCATCTGGTTGTTTTCCCGGGAAAGATATGCGGCGACGGCCGGGTTCACCGCGAGCATGAGCTCGCGCGGCGTGTCGTGGGAATCGGCGCGGTTGAGCCACCGGTCGATGCGCGCCGTGACCGTGGCGGGCGAGAACACCCATCCGAGGCCGTTGCAAACGTTGCACACGTCGGTGTACAGCTCCTGGAGCTCAGGGCGAACGCGCTTGCGCGTGATCTCCATGAGGCCGAATTTCGAAAGCGTGGTGAACGCCGTCGTCGTGGGGTCGGCGCGCAGGAGCCTGCGCATCTCGTCCTCCACCTTCCTGCGATGGTCTGCCTTCTGCATGTCGATGAAGTCGATCACGATGATGCCGCCGATGTCGCGGAGCCGAAACTGCCGGGCGATCTCGTGCGCCGCCTCCATGTTGGTCCTGAATATCGTCTCCTCGAGGTTGTGCTTGCCCACGTTGCGGCCCGTGTTGACGTCGATGGCGAGCAGGGCCTCGGCATGGTCGAAAAGGATGTAGCCGCCGCTCTTGAGCCACACCTTGCGCTTGAGGGAAAGCTCGAGGTCCTTCTCGATGTTGAATTTGTCAAACAGCGGCGTCTTGTCACGGTAGTGCAACACCCGGTTGCACAGGTCGGGAGACACCGAACGCAGGTACGACTGGATCTCGGCAAAGTCGTCGTCCTGGTCAACGTACACCTCGGCGACTTCCTCGGAAAGAAGGTCGCGGATCACCCTCGTGGTGATCCCCATCTCGCGGTACACCAGTTTGGGGGCCGTCCCGGCGAGCGCCTCCTCCTGCGCCTTACGCCATTTGTCAATGAGCGACTGCATCTCCTTGACAAATTCGGGCTCCTCCACCCGGAGGCCGATGGTGCGCACGATAAACCCGACCCCGCGCGGCTTGAGCGCGGCGATCAGCTTCTTGAGTTTGATGCGTTTCTTGTCGTCGCTGGTTTTTTTCGACACGCCGATGAAGTCCGCGTCGGGCACCAGCACGAGGAACCTGCCCGCGAGGCTGATCTGCGTGGTCACCTTGGCGCCCTTGGTGCCGATGGGCTCCTTCAAGACCTGCACCAGGATTTCCTGCCCCTCCTCCAGAACCTTTTCGATGGGGATGCGCACCACTTTCCTGCGCTTGCTTTTCGCCTGGTCCATGTAACGCTCGGCAAGGGAGTCCCCCTCCTCCAGCAGCAGCGAGGGGTCCACGTCCGATGCGTGCAGGAACGCCGCTTTCTCGAGGCCGATGTCCACGAACGCGGCCTGGATGCCGGGAAGGATTGAAACGATTTTCCCCCGGTAAATGTTTCCCACGAAGCGGATGCTGTCGGGACGTTCCACCACGAGCTCAACGACATGGTCGTTGTCCAGCAGCGCGACGCGTTTTTCGGTGGGAGTTGCGGTGAAAAGAATTTTTTTTGCCATTGATCTTATGTTCCTCGGATTTATTGAAAAGTTAGGGGTTACCTCAGTAACCGCAAAGAAAACAAACAGTTAAAAGTTGAAAGTTAAATGCTGTGTTTTCACTTTCAACTCTTTTCTTCGTTTCTCTGCGGTGATGTTTTCTGGGCGTTACGGGTTAAACCGTATTTCAACCGTCAAAGAGAAAATATGTGATGTCGTTGTCTGGGAAAGGTCCTTTTTTTGCGAACCGGTGTAGGAGAGCTGGCCGGTGATGTTGTCGGTGAAGTCGTAGGAGGCGTGCGGTGAGAGGCTCATCACGGTTGAATTGGCCGATTCGGTCGGTTCCGCGCCTCCGGTCGCGGTCTTGGTGACGTCGGTGCCGTAGTCCGCATCCAGACCGGTGACCAGCCTGCCTTTCATGGGAATGGTCCACATCAGTATTTTAAGCTCGTTCACGCCCCCGGATTTGCTGACCTCATATTTGATCCCGAGTTTGTAGTCGTTGTCCATGGTCTCCTTGTAGCTGTTGTTGGCGTCGCTGGCGGCCGCGTTCTGATTCATTCGGTTCGTCTCGGTGCTCCTTCCCCATGTCCACGATGCGTTGGCGTTGACCGGCCATCGCTTGAGGGTCCCGTCGACGCCCACGACCGGCGAAAACTTGAGCGCGTCGGTCGTGGTCCAGTTCATGTTGGAGGCGGTACCGTTCACGCGGAGCTTTTTCTGGTAGTTGCACGAACTCGAGATCTGCAGCCCCTGCACCTGCTGGGCCAAGAGCGGAATCTTGCCCAGAAGCCCCGACTTCATCGACACGGAAAAATCGGGGAACGTGAAGGTCGTGTCCTTTGCCGTCGTGTCGGGCCGAACCAGGTATTGCCTGCTCCATCCCAGCCTGATGTCGGTGAATTGAATGTCGATGGGGTCGGGCAGGTTGAAGCTCGTGCTCAGGGAATAGTTCATGCTGCTCGTGCGCGTGTCGTACTGCTCCAGGTTCGCCGCAGTCCTGCGGAAATTCATGCCGCCGAACGCGTTGTCGTCCATGTTGCCCGTCACCACGTCCCAGGCATTACGTCCCGACAGCCCGAACTGGTAGCCGAGAAACTTCCCCTGGGTGATGCCACGGCTGCGCAAAAGCCCGACATCGTAGTCATCGTTGAGCAGTGAAGACTTGGCGCTGTAGTCGAACTTGACGCTGTTGAAGGCGATCTTGTTGAGCGCGTCCTCAATGGACTTAAAGACCTTCGCCATGGCCTTGTA
Organism: Chitinivibrionales bacterium; assembly: GCA_035516255.1. Taxonomy (NCBI): domain Bacteria; kingdom Pseudomonadati; phylum Fibrobacterota; class Chitinivibrionia; order Chitinivibrionales; species Chitinivibrionales bacterium. Next base: position 141,329 of record DATJAL010000047.1, read on the forward strand.
ATTGGCGAAACCGTCGGCGAAGTTCTTGAAGAGCGAGGCGAGCGTGAGCGTGCTTGACAAATGGAATGTCGCGTCGGAGGTGAGGTTCTGGTAGGGCGTCGGGTCGTTGGTCATGAAGTTCGCGTTCTGCTTATAGTTGGCCGAATAATCGAACGAATGGCTGAGCCAGTCGAGAAACGACGGGTCGAACCGCAGGGTCATGCCCTGGGTGCGCGCGCGCTCGCCGTACAGAACGCCGTAATGCCCCCACGCCGTGTCCATCTGGGCGATGTTGTTCGTCAAAAACGACCACCACGACTTCTGCAGGTCGAGCCGCGAAACATCGTTGTCGAGGTTCCTGGAGGTCGACAAGTTGTACGAGAAATTGAGGATATTGATGGGGTCGTAGACAAGGTTCATGCGGTGGTCAAGCTCGAGCCTCTTGGCAACCGTGGTGTCATAGGTCAGGCCCTTGATGGTGATGTCTTTCGAATACGTCACCTCCGCCACGTCAAAGGTCAGCGTCGTGGGCAGATAACTGAATTCGTAGTTCTTTATTCTCTCGGGCAGCCACAGCAGCTTGGATTGCTCAAAGGGCTTGAACTTGTAGAACCGTGGCTCAAGCGTAGGGTTCAGGTTGTATTTGAGTATCCCGTGATATGAGTCGAGGAACTCCTGGTCGAGTACGTCCGCGCCTCCCTCCGACTCCTTACGCTGTCCCTGGCCGGTCTGCACGGTCTTGAATGAGGCCGATAAATCGACCGCCGTCCGGTCGAGCGTCATATTGATGAACGGGTTTTTCGACTGTGATTTCTTGGCGTACCCGGTCCACCAGTCGCGCTGGAACGTCCGGGTCTGGAAATGCCGCGAGTCAGTGGAAGGGCCCTGGAAGTTCGTACCGAGCAGCATGTTCAGCGCGTCCTGGTACATTTCCAGCAGGCCGTCGCTTCCGCCGTTGGGCAGGTTCAGGTAAATATCGGAACCGGGTTTGATCTGCGGCCGCATGAGCGACCCCGTGAACCGCGTCCCCAGGGGGATGTTGACCCCCCATCGCTCGGGCAGGAACTTGTCCACGTCCCAGTCCACGCTGAAATTCATTGACAGCTGGGAATTGGCAAGGCCCGTCTGGTTGTCGGTCATGCGCCTGAAGCTGCCGTCCTGGTAATCGACCCCCAGGCTCAGGTTCATGAAATCGGCCCACTTGGTGGTCAGCTGCAAACGCGCCGCCCAGCCGCTGAGCGGTTTGATGCCCGACACCTTCATTTCGTCGATCCAGAGCTCGCCGTTCAGGGGAGGGCCCGTGGCCGACGAATCGCGCATGACGCCCATGGCCATGTAGGTGATGTTGGCAAAACTGGGGGACCGCCCCTTGGGCGAGCGCACGGTGAAAATGTTCGTGCCCGACTGGACGCTCGCGTCGAGCGCCACGGTGTCGCTCAGCTCCCGCTGAAAGCTGAGCTTCATGTCGGAAATCTCCCTGAGGCTTATGTTCATCTGCCGCCAGCCCTTTACCGAAAGCTGCATGCGCGACTCGTAATACGTCGAATCGTCGGTGCCGAACCGGAGAAAGTACCAGAACCCGGTGCGACCCGTCGTGTCGTTATGCACCAGCACCGACAGGTTGTCGTAGCTCGAGAGGTTGAGCGGCTGAAACGCCATGCTGCGCTCTACCAGCGCCGTGTCGCCCGCGTTGATGTTTTTGTAGACGAGGTCCAGCGACGATTCACGGGCAAGGTTGCCCTGTGCGTCGGTGAGCCGGTATACGCCGGGCGGCAGGTCGTGGCCGTAGCTTTTCGCGTTGTCCTCCGTGTTCACCGTGGACACGGCCAGCTTCACTTCATGCGAGGAATCGGCGTGCACCGCCGGCACTTCGAGCCACTGGTTTCCCACAAACTGGATGCGCGCAAACTGGATCGTGTTTTCTTTCGACCGTTTGGCGTTGCCGATATTCGTCCACCAAATCCTGATGTATTTGATGTCGTTCCATTTGGGCGATCCGAACCGCTGGCAGATCCCCGTGATCGTGTCGTTGAGCGGCACCCGGTACAGATGCCACCGAGGTTCCGGGAGCCTCTTGCTTTCGTTGGCCACGGAGTCGCTTACCTGGTAGTTGTTTGCGTTGGAACGGAGAAACACCGAGTCGTTCTGCTTGCCGAAATCGATGAAACGCCTGAAATAATTTTCATCGTTAACCCGTTGGAACCCGTCGCCGTTGAGGTCTTCGGTGTTGAGGTAGCCGTCGCGCTCGGTGCCGTTTACAAAACGGTAATTGCCCTCGTCGCCCTTGATGGTGATATCATACGATTTGTAATTGTCCTTTGACGGGTCGCCCGGAATTCCCGGGGTTCCCGAAGGATACGCCAACCATGGGTCGTTGATTTCGTGCCCTTTGGCGTCCGTAAGCCAAACATTGTGGCCCGCAGCCATGGTCGCCGCCGTATCGCGCATATAGCACCACAGGGTATCCCACCCGGTTTTGGCAGCATTGGGAACGCAGTAGAATTCGTCTTTGTCAACACGGTGGTCGAGACCTATGTTGAGGCTGTCGCACAGGACGCCGGTGTTATGCTTGTCTTCCAACATTAACGAATCGTAAGGCGGCCCGCCATCCAGAGACACGGCCTCGCTCACCGTTCCGAGGTCTATGTACATCCTGCCGCCGCCCGTGTCTCTCGCCCAGAATTCAAGGTACTTGTCCTTTTCCCTGTTTGTTGTGCCGGACGGAAAGTAGGTCATGATGCCCGCCCACGGGTTTGCGGTGGAGTCGTACCGGCTCCGGTAGGGATTGGTGTCCGGCGGCGCCATCTGTGCCACCCAGTTGAGCGTGGGCTCGTATTTGTCGGCCTGCGTCTGGTTATTGCAGTCCGTGCAAGAGTCAAATATGTTGGTTTTCAATTCCTGCGCGTCGCCCAGCGGCGCGTACCAGTACTGGATCCACGCAGGCGGGTGATGCAGGAGCGAGTCGTTCGTGGCCGCGGAGTCGTTGTACGTCACCCAGGGCGTCGGCGGCGACGCCTGATACCAGGTCGCCTGCGACAGACCCATAGGGTAGGTTTCCTTGCTGCTTTCAAAATCGTCGATGTATGCCTGGCCGTCGGTGTTCGGGTTGGTGATGCTGTGCGCCACCTCCGCTTCGAAGGTCACCGTCGATTTCGCGGCCGTGGACACGAGCGGCAGAAGGTTGACCGCCTTGGTCATCCATTCCGGCTCGACGTCGATGGCCATGTTCATGTCGAGCAGCAGCTTGGAATATGGTTCCTGATTGATTTTCGGGACTGCATCGCGCGATGAGGCGTCCTGCCACAGCACGCTGGCGCCGATGAACGACTTGTCGCTGAAGAAAGGCAGTTTCATCTCGCCGCGCGCGCCGAGAAACACCTTTTGGTTGGGCGTGAACTGCGACTCGCTCTGGTATTCCACCTCGATCTTGTCGGCCGACTGCGCGTTCTTCGAGATCAGGTCCACCTGGCCCAGCTGGTAGTCGATGATGTAGTCCTTGCCGCGTTCGAGCCGGGGGCCGCTGGTGCTTCCCACCCTGAGCACCTCGGTGCCCTCCATCACGCTGCCGAACCCCAAGGTGAACGTGGTCTTTCTTGACGAACCGGACATCGTTATGAGGAATTTCTTCGTGACGTTGTCGAAATCAACTCCCGTCTTGCGATAGATGTCGTGGTTGGCGTTGTCGGGGCCGAGCGCGTCGTTCGAAAACGGCTCGTTGCCGCGCGTGCCGTTCTTGCCCTTGAATTGGACGGGAAGGATGATGAGGTTGTTGATGTTGTCGAAGATCTGTTGGGTGTTGGAGTAGGGATTGCCCTTGTCGTCGGTGAGCCCGAGAATTTCAGAAAAATACGTGTTGTTAACTTTGTCGATGTTCGTGTCCGGAAGCGCCTTTGTCACCCGCAGGCGGAACTTTGACGCATCGAACCCCTGCGGCAACATGTATATATTGCGCCACATCAGGGGGAAGGTGGCATTCGTGGAGTCAAAGTCGTGCAACTTGAGGATCCACAGGGTGTCGGTGGCGCTCGTGCTGTTCAGCGCATTGAAGCCTTTTTTAATTACCCTTGGGCCGCTGGTTTGCAGGTAAATACCGATGTCGTCGAGCGCGTTGTCGATGGTGATGCTGTCGAACCTGATCGAGCCCTCCTTGGGATCGAGATAATATTCATGGTTCTGCCTGAGATATTTAAAAGCCTGGCGCGACGACCCGATGAACCTGTATATGTCGGATGTTGAATTGCTGGTGTTGGACGCGCTGGCCTGCTGCCTGATCTTGTCGTTCGACAGCCACACCTGCAGCGATTCCACAACGGGCGTGCCGGTGGAATCACCGAGGTAACGGTTGAGATACACGGTGTCGAGAAAGAATTTTTTGTTCCTGATGAAATCCTTTTCGCTGATCTGCGTGCTCGATTCGCCCTGGCCCGATGGATACAGCGTCGCCTTCTGCGACTCGCCCTCCTCGATGCTCGCGACCCCGGTGAGGGCGAGCGGCCCGAGTTTGGATTTCACGTTGAGCCCGAACAGCCCCTGGTGGCCTCCGGAATATCCCGACAGCTGCGTGCTCGGCATCTCGAAGCTCGTGGCGCCCGCGCTCACCTGCTGCACGATCTCGTCCTCGAGCTCGTCGCCCTCGCCCTTGTATTCTATCTTGAAGTTCTTGAGCGGGTTTTCAACCTGGTCGACCTGCTTGGTGGTGCCCTTGATGTTGAGATTGATGAGCCGACCCACGCTGCCGGTGATGGAAAACTGGTTTTCCTGGTCGAACACGAGCCCGTTGTTCGGCCGCGTCTGCACGTTGGATGCCTGCAGGTCGGTCTTGCCGGTTTCGTAGGAGACGATGATCTTCTCGTAGCCGCTTATCGAGAGCCGCGGCGGGTCCTTTCCCAAAATGCGCTGCGCCCACGAAGGGTACTGCACCGGCAGCTCCCATGCCAGCGCCGCCAAAAGGTTCTTTTTCTTTTCGGCCGAAGTGGCGAGGGCGGTGAGGGCGCTCTTGTACCACAGCGACAGGAGGATGGCGCGTCTCCTGCTTTCCAGATAGGAATCGAGCTCGTCGTAGCGGTACTGCCAGACGACGATGTTGTAATTTTTCTCGGCGCGCTCAAACGAAACCTCGCGCTTTTCGAAATCGATCACCTCGCGGTCTTCAAACAACGTGGATTTGTTTTCAAGCAGGGCGGGCCGCTCCTGAAAGAGAATGCTGGGAGGCACCGGCTCCTCGCTGAGCGGATGGAAAAGTTCTATCTCGGGCGGCCGGGACCGCACCGCCTGCGCCTGCACCGCTGCCGCCGCCCAGAGTGCGATGCAAACAAAGGCTGCGGCGGTACGGACCATGGCTTCGGCGTTTCTCCGGTGCACAATGGCGGGGGAATGCCCGCCCGCGGGCGCCGCGGTCGTGACCGGCCGGACCGCGGCCGGCTTGCTATTGCGGCGCCGCATCTTTGCAGCACCTGAACCCTACTGGATTATGACGGTTCTGGGGATAATAGCTGTAGTGCACCTCGAAACAGCTGCTGTGCGGGCCGCTCTCCCAGAATCCCCCCTTTACATTGTAGAACTGGGGATTCCTGTCCGACCTCGTGTTGGTCCATTCCGCGCGGTTGCCGGCCATGTCGTACACCTCGAAGTACCCGCGGCACTCCGGCTTGCTTCCCGACGGACGCGCCGTGGAATCGTGGGACACGCAGGCATGCGGCTCATAGGTCGCCCCGTAGGGATACTTCCACCCGTAGGGCCCGGTGCAGGCCAGGGTCCATTCGTCGGTGGCGCAGAGACGCTTGCCCGCCGCCGTGCACGAATCCACGGCGTTGTACAGTGAAATAAACGAGAGCGGCATGGCACCGAGCCGGTTGGGCCACTCATATTTGTCAATGCAGAACGTCACGGCTCCGACCTTTATGTATTCCATGTCCTTCGGGCAGAACCGGGATGTCTCCTCGGGCTTGATATCATAGTGCTCCTCGCGCTCCTCCATGCTGTTGCCGCAGGAATCGTGCGCCCGGAAATACAGCGTGGTGCTTGACGCGATGCGGATGGTGTCGCCCGCGTAGGTTTTCCAGGGTCCGGCGCTGTCCTGCTTCCACTCGATGCTGCACGGTTTTGTGGACGCAAAGGTGACGCTGATGGCTTTGCGGTGAAGCCCGCCCGACGGATCGGGATACACCCACGGCGCCACGGTGTCGCCGGCGCATAAGCCCAGTGTCGCGGCTTGAGACGTGTCGGTGCGGGATGTGTCTTCGGTTTCCTGCGCGGTATCGGCGCTTGTCGCCGTGTCGGCCCGTGGAACGGCGCGCGAGGTTTCCCGTTTGGCGGAAATATATGCGGCGCTCGTTTTAGTGGGAACACGCGCTGCATTCGTCTCGGCAGGGGCCGTTGCGCTCGGCGGCACTCCCGTATCTCTTGACACTCGCATAGTTTCCATTTTTTGCTGCGCCGCCGGCTCCCCCTGCTTTGCCGGCTGCATCACCCCGGGATGGCTGGTTCCCCGGTTTCCCCGCATCAGCAAGAAAACCAGGATGATACAAATCACCACGATTACGCACAGGATAATTAAATTATTCCTCTTTTTTTTAGAATTCATACAGTAATAGTCGCCGGTCCTTCACGCCGTGATCATTCCTCCGAGGAATTTTCTATCGCAGCAAGCACCTTGAGCGCGTCAAGCGTCTCCCGCGCGTCGTGCACGCGGAACAGGCGCGCGCCGGCGCGGCGCGCGGGCGCCAGCGCGGCGAGGCTGCCGGCGAGCCTTTGGTCCGCGTCGCGGCCGGTGACGCGGCCCACGAACGATTTCCTCGACAGGCCTACGCATACGGGATACCCGAGTTCCACCAGCTCGCCGAGCCGCTTCAGCAGAACCAGGTTGTCCTCGAGCCGCTTCGCAAACCCGATGCCCGGGTCGATGATGATATTTTCCCCCTGCACGCCGGCGCCGGCAAACGCGGCGACCCGCTCCAGAAGCTCGGCCTTTACTTCCGCGACAACGTCGCGGTACTGCGGCTTGTCCTGCATGGTGGCCGGCGTCTCCCTGCTGTGCATGAGGATCACCGGACAGCCCCGCTGCGCCGCAAACCTCGCCATGGCGGGATCGAACCTGCCCGCGCTGACGTCGTTGACCCAGGTGGCGCCGGCCGCAAACGCCCGCGCCGCGACCGCCGATTTCCTGGTGTCCACGCTTACGGGCACGCCTGCTTTTGCCGCCAGCGCCTCGATCACCGGCAGGATCCTCCTGCATTCCTCGTCCGCGGCCACGGGCGCGGCGCCGGGCCGCGTCGATTCTCCCCCGATGTCAAGGATGTCCGCGCCCTCGGCGGCGAGCGCGCGACCGTGCGCGATCGCGGCGTCGGCGGACGCATAGCGTCCCCCGTCGAAAAAAGAATCGGGCGTCACATTGACAATGCCCATGATCACGAAGGTTTTCTGCAACAGCGGATGCATACCGTATTCCCGTGCGGTGCACGCGCGAGGCCGCGCGTAAAAAAAGGGACGGCACGAGTGGTGCCGCCCCGCAGCTGAGCGTCCGCCGGCGTTTATGGGACCGGCGTTTCTCCCGTTCCGCTTCCCGGAGCGGACGCGCCCGCGCCGCCGGCGTTTTCAGCGGACGCGCCGGCCGCGGCTGCGGCATGCGCCTTTTCCGCGTCGGCGGGCTTCTTGACAAGGGAACGCGTCTTCTTCGGCGACCCGATGGGAAGCCCCTTAATGGCCTTCATGATGTCTTCCCTGTCAAGCAATTCGTATTCGAGCAGCGCGGCGGCGAGCCTCTCGAGCTCCTCGCGGTGCTTGGTGAGGATGTCCTTCGCCCGGATGTACTGTTCCTCGACGATGTTGCGCATGAGGCCGTCGATGACCTCGGCGGTCTTTTCGGAGTAATCGCGGTGCCGGTTGAACTCCCTGCCCAGGAATATCTGCTCGTCCTTCTCGCCGTAGGAAAGCGGGCCGAGCTCACTTGACATTCCATAATCGCAGATGAGCTTGCGCACGATATCGGTCGCCTGCTTGATGTCGTTGGCCGCGCCGGTGGTCATGGTGGAAAACACGAGCTCCTCGGCGACCCTGCCGCCCATCATGATGCAGATCCGGTCGATGAGAAAGTCCTTGGTGTAGCTGTGCTTATCCTCGCCCGGCAGCGAGAACGTGACGCCCAGCGCTCTGCCGCGGGGGATGATGGTCACCTTGTGCAGTGGGTCGGCCTCTTTACAATAGAGATTGCAGATGGCGTGCCCCGCCTCGTGGTAGGCGGTCTTCCGCTTCTCGTCGTCGGACAGCACCAGGCTCTTGCGTTCCACGCCCATGAGCACCTTGTCCTTCGCTTCCTCAAAGTCAAGCATGGTGACCTTTTCCTGGCCGAACCGCGCCGCCATGAGCGCGGCCTCGTTCACCAGGTTGGCGAGGTCGGCGCCCACGAACCCGGGCGTGCCCCGCGCGATGGTGAGCAGGTCGACGTCGGCCGCGAGCGGGATGTTGCGCACGTGCACCTTGAGGATGCCCTCGCGCCCCTTGATGTCGGGCACGTCCACCACGATCTGGCGGTCGAACCGGCCGGGACGCAGCAGCGCGGGGTCGAGCACGTCGGGACGGTTGGTGGCCGCCATGAGGATCACGCCGGAGTTCACCTCGAACCCGTCCATTTCGACCAGGATCTGGTTGAGCGTCTGCTCGCGCTCGTCGTGGCCGCCGCCGAGGCCGGCGCCGCGCTGCCTGCCCACCGCGTCTATTTCGTCAATGAAGATGATGCAGGGGGAATTGCGCTTGGCGGTGTCGAACAGGTCGCGGACGCGCGACGCGCCCACGCCCACGAACATTTCCACGAAATCGGAGCCGCTCATGGAAAGAAAGGGAACGCCCGCCTCCCCCGCAACGCAGCGGGCGAGCAGGGTCTTGCCGGTTCCGGGCGGGCCCAGCAGCAGCACGCCCTTGGGGATCTTCCCGCCCAGCCGCTTGAATTTGTGCGGGTTCTTTAAAAACTCAATGATTTCCTCGAGCTCTGCCTTTGCCTCATCAAGCCCGGCCGCGTCGGCAAAGGTGTTCTGGGGACGGTCCATGGGCTGCAGCTTGGCCCTGCTCTTGCCAAACGAGAAAATGCCCTTCTGGCCCGATTGCATCTGGCGCAGCATGAACATCCAGAGGAGGATCATGGGCAGGAGCCAGAACAGGTTTCCCCAGAGCATTTCGCTCCAGTTGAATTTTTCCGGCAGAAAGGAATACGGGATGCCGCGGCTGTCCCATTCCTTGAGCATGGACGATTCGAGAAAGGGCAGGACAACGGTGAACGCCTTGGCTCCGCCCGCCTGCTTCTGCGTTACCTTTGTCAGCACGGCGGGATCGGTGACTTCGCCGCGCAGCACCGCGCGGTTTATCCCCTTGAGCGAAATATCCATCTTGACGATTTTTGCGTCAGGGGCAGCGACAAGAGCCTGAAATTGGGTGTACGTGAGGGCCTGCTCGCGCGCCTGGCCGTTGTCCTGCAGGAATTTCAACCCGAAAACCAGCACAATGGCCACTATCAGCCACACGGCAAAGGTGCGCGACGGCATCTTCAAATTCGGGTTTTTATTGCCTTTACCGTCCGCTTCGCCCGTGCGTTTTCTCGTGGTCTTTTTCTGCGGTCCGGCGGATTTTTTATTATCCATTTTCTACAACCAAACCCTCCTGAAGCATTCTTTACAATATTATTTTGGACAAACAAAGTGAAAATACATCCTTCAGCCTGCCGGCTTGCAGGAAATCTTCACTGCCTTTCTTGTCGACGGGGTGATCCTGAACCGATGGCCGATACGCTGGCCCGGAATCCAGACGATTTCGCCGGCTTTTTCAGCCATAACACCTGTCGAATGCCTTTCCTGCATCCGGATGCCCTGTTTTTTCAAAAATTCATTGACATCCACGAATTTCCTTCCGCCGAACGGCCAGAACTTTTCTCCTTTTTTCCAAGAGCGGAAAACAAGGTTTTTGGTCAAAGCGTCCGCATCAAGCCAGGCCGTCATGGGGTCGGAAAAAGAGATCTTCCTTTCAGGTTTGATTTGATGTCGCGAAATGACGAATTTACAATTCTTCCCACGGCATCTTGTGGTGCCGTTTGTTTTAAGCTCGACATGAAAATCATCGCTTTTCCCTGAACTTTCTTTTTGAAAAAAATCAAGCTCGTTTTCTCCGCACTTGTAACGCCACCCGCCGGGGAGAAGAAAAACCCCGTTTGATCTGAATTGATGTTTTACGATATCGTCCAAATGAACTGAATCAAACCTGATTTTTTTGTCCCTCAAAAACGTTGCCAGCGCTTCAGCCCCGATCGTTTCGTCCTTAAAACCCGCTTTTTTGACTAAAAACCGGGTTGCGCCACGTGAAAATACGTGCTTGCTGATCCATTTATTAATGAGTGGCCGGATAATCTCCGTGATTGCCCGGGCATTTTCGGCAATCGAGCAAAGACGTTCCAATGCCCCCGGTCCTTTTTTTCCCAGCAACGGAATGAATTTGTGCCTCACCCAGTTTCGCGTGAAGGAAATATCAGCGTTGGTGGCGTCTTCCCTGAAACCAAGTTTTTTTTCTGCAAGCCATTCTCTCAAATCGCTTTTGCCAATTGTCAATAGCGGACGCATGATGCGGTTTTCCCGCGCGGGCAGAATGCCGCCGAACCCATGAAGCCCGCTTCCCCGCATGATCCGCATCACCACGGTTTCGGCCTGGTCGTTCATGGTATGCGCCGTTGCAAGGTACCGGTAGCGGCCCTTTTTAAGCACGCGGTCGAAAAAGGCATACCGCCGGTTGCGCGCCCACTCCTCCACCCCGCTTTCCGGAATATCTTTTCTGTCAATCTCCTTGAGGTGAAAGGCCACGCCGGCATCGCACGCGATGCGACGTACGAACGCCGCGTCGCGCTCCGAATCGCGGCCGCGCAGCCGGTGGTTGACATGCGCGATTCCGAGCCGCGTGATGCCGAGCCTGCGCTTCAGGGCGAGCAGGACATAAAACAGGGCGACCGAATCGCTGCCCCCGCTTACCGCGACGCAGACGCTGCTGCGAGAAACGCAATGCCGATGCCAGAATTTTTCAACCGATGTAAAAAGGTCTTGCTGCCGCATACAAAGCAGGATTCGGGAAGGGAAATTGAGGGAAAAAAGTGCCAGCGCAGAGATTCGAACTCCGGACTCATGGATTATGATTCCATTGCTCTAACCAACTGAGCTACGCTGGCATTTTTCATTCAGAAAATCAACCAACAAATTACGTGACGGGAGGCAGGGTTGTCAATGTAACCGTTTGTGAGAGCCCAACAAGGATTATAATTCCTCATTACTATTGCCTTATTCCAATAAAACGAGTATTCCGGCAAAACGACCACGGCGAAAAATATCTGCTTTCCCGGAAAAACCGGTGAACTGGAACGTTATTTGACGTGGGACGCCGGCGAAGACAGGCACCGTATCATGAAGGAGGATTTTCCAAAGGGCCCCGGCCCGTTGGTGCTTGACGAAGTGCACAATTACTCCCGGTGGCGCCAAGTCATCAAAGGGCTCTTCGACAAACGGGGTCATGAGCTGCGGATTCTCGTTACGGGAAGCGCAAGGCTCGACCATTACCGCCGTGGGGGGATTCCTTGCAGGGCAGATACCATTTTTACCGCCTGCTTCCTTTCACACTTGCCGAGCTTGCACCTCCCTCACGCTCCACGCTCATGGACCTTTTCACGTATGGCGGATTCCCCGAGCCGTTTCTTTCGGCATCGGAAAAAGAAAGCACACGCTGGAGCGGAGAATACCGCACCCGCGTTGTGCGGGAAGACCTTCGCGACCTTGAACGGGTCGATGATATCAATCTCATTGACCGGCTTTCGCTGCGGCTGCCGGAACTTGTCGGCTCGCCGCTTTCCCTCAATGCGCTCCGCAAGGAGCTCGAAGTCTCCCACAAAGCGGCCGCCCGATGGGTTTCAATATTGGAAAATCTGTACACGATATTCCGCCTCTATCCCTTTGGGTCCCCTAAAATCAGGGCCGTGAAAAAAGAGGCGAAACATTATCATTTCGATTGGACGCTTGTTAAAAATACGGGCGCCCGATTCGAAAACCTGGCGGCCTGCCACCTCCTGAAATGGTGCTGGTTCCTGCAGGATTCCGAAGGCAGGGACATCGAGCTCAGGTATTTCCGCGACATTGACAAACGCGAATTTGATTTTGTGGTTGTTGAAAACGCAAAGCCCGTGCATTTTATCGAATGTAAACAGACCGACGCAGACCCCGGCCTTTCATTGCGCTATCTCAAGCAGAAATTCCCCGCCGCCGCCACGCAGGTTGTCCTGGAGGCATCAAGGGACATAATGACGAAGGATGATATCAGGATCTGTCCGGCGCATGTGTTTCTGGGCGAGCTTATTTGATATCCCCGATTTCCCGCATTGCGCCTGGCCCTCCGGCCCTGTTTTGCGCCCGAAATAGATTTTCATTCCGTAATTCATATTTCCGCCTCCCCCACGCTTTCTTCCAACTTCCAACTTTCAACCTCCAACTTCCCGGAAGTATCTTTGAGGGAATGACCATACACTATAGGTCATCCACATCTCTTCTGATTATTATAATCTTTATGTCCTTTACTCATGGCGATGCCCTTGACGTTGCCTTGCTCAGGCAATCCCTTGGGCCGATTTCATTCTCAAATCATGGTTATCCAAAACCGGTCCAGGATTATTTCCAATTCTACGGCCTCGATTATCCCGCGGCCGCCCATTTCTTCGGCACCTTCCGCTCCGGGCCGTACACGCTCGCCGGCCACGTTTACAAACCGGACAGCAGCCGCGGCACCGTGTTTCTGGCGCACGGGCTCTTCGACCATACCGGCATCCTGAAAAACCTCATCGCCCTCTGCATCCGGGAAAAGCTCTGCGTGGCGGCGTTCGACCTTCCCGGCCACGGGCTTTCGAGCGGCGCGCCCGCTGCGATCGATTCCTTCGGCGAATATAAGACGGCGCTGGAGGACTTCGTTTCCTTGTGCGCGCCGCATGTGCCGAAACCGTACGCGGCGGTCGGCCACAGCACCGGCTGCGCCGTAATCCTCACGCACCTTTTTTACAACCGGCAGACCCCCTTCTCGCGCGTCGTCCTGCTCGCGCCGCTGGTGCACTCGGAATTCTGGGACCTCTCAAAGGCCGGCCACGCGCTCATGCCGTTTGTGTCGGCATGGCCCCGTTGGATGCGCGAGGCGTCGCATGACACCGCGTTCCTCGCGTGGTTCGACCGCGATCCCCTGCAGAGCAAGACGTTCCCGGTGAAATGGGCGACCGCGATGTACCGGTGGGAGGCCGGTCTCGACAGCGTCGCGCCGCTGCATTTGCCCGTTACCATTGTCCAGGGCACGGGCGACGACTGCGTGGACTGGAATTACAACATCCCGTTTTTACAAAAAAAAATCCCGGGCTGCGATATCCGCATGGTCAAGGAGGCCAGGCACCAGCTTCTCAACGAGGCACAGCCGTGGAAAACAGAATGCCTTGACATCGTACGGGAAGCGCTTTCGGGATTGCCCCGCCCGCAATCCCCTGTCAAGGAATCCCGTTAATAATGTTCGCTGCCACGGGCGTTCGTGGCCAGCCTTGTTCATTTTTTCTTTACATTTCCCACCTACTTTCACCTATTTTCATGATTCAAATAACACACCTTAAATCGATTGTGTCTCATGGATTGGAGATGGCTATGGACTGGACCAAAGCAATAAAAGGCCTTTTCGTCGTCGCATCATTCATCGTGCCCGCGTGTGCCGGGGTATCGCTTGACAACATCGCCGTGGGCGCCACCTATCACATGACGCTCACCACGGGCGACGAGCTCGAGGGCGTGGTTGATTCCAAAACCGACACGTCGCTGATCCTCGACTGCAAGGGAAGCGCCTATACCTTTGCGGCAAACCTCATCGCCGAATGCCAGCTCCTTGCCCCGCCCCCGTCAAAAACCGGGGGGCAGTCGCAGGCTGCGGAATCGACGCCGATCACCTTCGACCAGGCCAGGCAGAAGCAGCCCGGCGAAAACCTCCAGGTCAAGATAAAGAGCGGCGCGGTGTTCACCGGCACGCTCGTATCGGCGGACAACGACAACCTGCGGCTCAACGTGGAAGGGTCGGTGATTCCGATCGGCCAGCAGGTGGTGGACCAGATATTTGTTGTTCCCGCAAAGAAAGCGCCCGAAAAACAGCCGGCCGCGGCGCCCGCCGTTCCCCAGGCGTACGACACGATCATCGTGAAAAATCCGGAGGTGGACGATTACGGCAGGCCCAAGGACAATCTGACCGTGATCGGAAACATCGTGAAGGAAGACAACCTGCGCCTCACCCTGACGCGGACCGACAACCAGCAGGTGTCGTACACCTTCGACCAGATCGTGCGGATATTCCGGCACACGAGCGAAAACCCGGAGGAGGACCAGATCAAGCGGTACGCGAAGCCGCTGTTCTGCCCGCCCGACATGGTGCTCGTGGACCTTCCGCCGGGAAAGGCGAACCGGCCGTTCTTCAAGGTATGTATTGACAAATACGAATACCCGAACAGGCTGAACACGGTGCCGCAGGTCAACGTCTCATACGACGACGCGCAGAAGCTCTGCGAGAACGCGGGAAAGCGGCTGTGCACCGCGCAGGAATGGCAGTGGTCGTGCAGCGGCATGGAGGGATACACCTATTCCTACGGCACGAACTTCGAGAAGGAGAACTGCAACACCGAGGGGAGCAGGGTGATCGAGCCGTCGGGCAGCAGGAACAAGTGCATCAGCAAGTTCGGCGCCGTCGACATGACCGGCAACGTTTTCGAGTGGGTAAAGGGGACGGGCGGCCCCGCGGCCATGGGCGGCCCGGTGTCGAAATGCGCCACCATCTCTCCCGGCGCCGGCGGAAGCGCAAAACCCACCATCGGGCTGCGCTGCTGCAAAAGCAACTGACCTTCGATGAACCTTTCGGATTTCCCGCACCGGCGGTGCAACCTTCTCACGGGCGAATGGGTGCTCGTGTCCCCGCACCGGACCAAACGGCCCTGGCACGGGAAGGTTTTTCCGGCCGCCGAGCCGCCGGCAGCGGCGTACGACCCGAAATGCTTTCTGTGCCCGGGAAACCGCCGTGCCGGCAGCGAAAAAAACCCGTCCTACGAATCGACCTTCGAGTTCGACAACGACTTCGCGGCGCTGTTGCCCGACATCCCCCTCGAAACCTTGGACGAGCAGGGCTGCTGGTCGCCTCCGGCGAGCGGGGACTGTGCCGGGTGGTGTGCCATTCGCCCCGGCGCGACCTCTCGCTGCCGCGCTTGACAGAGCAGGAACTCCTCGCTGTAATTGACACATTGCCAGTACCTCGAGCTCGGCGGCCGCGAGGAAATCAACCACGTCCAGATCTTTTGAGAACCGCGGGGCGCTCATGGGCGCCACCAGCCCCGCACCCGCACTCGCAGATCTGGGCCAATGCCGGCGTCCCCACGTATCCCCAAAGGAGACCGTGCGCCAGCGCGACGCCGGAGGACGGGGCGAGGAAGTTGAGGAATTGCGGGGATGTGCATTATTCGAAGGTAAAGGTTGAAGACCGCAAGGAAAAACAGTAAAATATAACGAACTGTTTTTCAAAACGGATCTTCCTGCGGATCAAATCCATGTCACTGTCAGTTGATGCTATCTCCAACGATTACGAGCCCGCCGCTCCAAAAAAAATCCACGTCACTTTTTCCCAAGCGATGACCATTTTGCTCCCCTATTCCTGGCACCAGATACGGGAGCAGCTCGTCACGGTCGCGCCGGTCTGCCTGTATCTTGTTCTGTTCCAGCTCCTGTTTCTACGCTACGGCCTCACCCAGGTCGGGTGGATCACGGGCGGCGTGGTCATGGTGATTTTCGGGCTGGTGTTTTTCCTTGAGGGCGTGCGCATCGGGCTTGTTCCGATCGGTGAAGCGGTGGGCGATACGCTCCCCGTCAAAAGCGGCCTTTTCGCGGTGCTTGCCTTTGCGTTTGTCCTCGGCATTCTCGCGGCATTCGGCGAGCCGGTGCTCGGCAGCCTGCAGATCGCGGGCGCGGGCGTGGATCCGGCCAGGGCGCCGCTTCTCTATTATCTTCTTGTCAAGAATCCCCTTGTGTTGACCCTGACGGTCTCGCTCGGAAGCGGCGTTGCCGTGCTGCTCGGCACGCTGCGCTTCATTTACGGATGGGGCCTCAAGTCCCTTATTCTGCCGTGCGTGGGCATCGCAATCGCCCTGACCCTTTTCGCCGCGCAAAATCACCTTCTCGCAAGCGCGGCCGGCCTTGCCTGGGACACGGGCGCGGTCATTGTCGGCCCGGTGCTCTGTCCGCTTGTGTTGGCCTTGGGGCTCGGCGTGAGCCGCGCCACCGGGAAAAGCGACCCCGGCATGGCCGGCTTCGGCATGGTGGGGCTGATCTCCGTGGTCCCTATCGCCGCGGTCCTCTTGCTTGCCTATATTCTTCAGCTTGTTTTTGGCGCCGGCCATTTCGACATCGCGCCCGTCACCATCAGCCAAGCCGCTGCCGGACTTTACAAAACGTTATTTGATTCATTTGTTCTGGCCCTAAGGGCGGTCTTGCCGATTTTCATTTTTTTGTATTTATTTCTGCGGTTGAAACTCAAGGAAGAGGGCGTTCCGCTTCCCCAGCTCATTCTCGGCTTGACATTTGCAATCACCGGGCTGTTCCTTTTCAATTTCGGACTTGCGGTCGGGCTTTCGGAGCTCGGCAATCAAGTAGGAAACCGCCTGCCGCTCTCCTTTCACCCTCCTTCTGCCGCATTGTATCCCACGGCAGTCGGAAAACTGGTTGTCGTGGCGTTCGGAGGAATTTTGGGATACGGTGCGACGCTCGCCGAGCCCGCATTCAAAATATTGGGCCGGCAGGTGGAAGATGTTACCCAGGGCGCGTTCAAAAAATGGCTTTTCAGCCAGGCGGTCGCGCTTGGCGTGGGCGCTGGAGCCAGCCTCGGCATTGTCTCGATTGTCTATGAAGTCAATTTGCTGTTCCTGCTCATTCCGCCCTATGCCCTGCTTTTTTTTCTGACGCTGTATTCGAGCGAGAAATACGTCGCCATCGCATGGGACGGCGGCGCGGTCACCACCGGACCGGTCACGGTCCCGCTCAAGATCGCGATCGGCATCGCCCTTTCGCACGCCACCGGATTCGCCGAGGGCTTCGGCATCCTGGCACTGGCTTCCGCGTATCCGGTATTGAACATCCTGCTCATCGGTCTTTATGCAAAACAGCGCGAACAAAAACTGGAAATAAAACTGCTTCAAACAACGGAGGCGGCAAACTGATGGATGCAGCAGGCAATACAATTGCAAAAGAGGAAGTCGAGCTCATCACCTGCGTGGTGCAGCGGGGCAAGGCCGACAAGGTCGCCAAGGCGGCGATTGACGCGGGCGCGGGCGGCGCCACGATATTTTTCGGACGCGGCATGGGGCTCAGGGAAAAGCTCGGGCTCCTGGGCCTTGCCATTGTGCCCGAAAAGGAACTGCTCATGATCCTTTGCGGAAAAACGGACACGCAGAGAATTTTCACCGCGGTCGTGAAGGCGGCCAGGCTTGACGTGCCGGGAATGGGCATCGCCTGGGTGTCGCCGATCACGGCGGTGGCGGGCCATTTTTCGCCATCTGCAGCTGAACAAAAGAATTAGCAAGAAATTGGGCGTTCCCCGGCCCTTCGACTTTGCTCAGGGCCGGGCGGCACCGCGCTTCTGCGCGGCCTGCGGTCGCCCTTAACGCCGGACCGAAGAAATCTTCCCGGTCCTGTATTCTTCACCGCCATCGGCGCCCCTGAGGCAGGAGGCTTTGCCGCTCGTGCTGTCCGAGTCCGGCGGGAGCCCGTTGGCGTAATAAGTAAAGTTGACTTATAAGAATTCATTTGCAGCGCGTTAGGGAGACTGGAGGGTGCGCAATAGCGCATGGTCACTTCGTTCCCGAATGTAAGGCGGTCGCGCTCCGCGCAGTCAATTATATCGTTCGCATTTTACCGGCCGACCACGCGAAGCGGGGGAACGCCCAAATTCTAATTTATTTTTTTACAATGTAAAACCAGCATTCCCCCGCCCCGCTTGTAGAACCCCGGGCAAATGATTATTTTAATCACAGGTTCCTATTATTGGAGAATATCCTATGAAACGTTACGTTGATCACGACCAGATCGTTGAAAAAAACAGGGCGATCGCGCACTCATACGAGACCGAGTCCCGGGACAAGGCCCTTGAGGGCAAGGGATACAATTACCAGCAGCGCCAGCAGGAGGCCTCCTGCTTCAACTGCAAGATGAAACAGAAGTGTCCGCAGTTCAGGGCGAAGCGCACCGGCGGCACCTCGGGCGTCGTCTCATTCGGCGGCGACCAGAAATTCATCTGCGACCGCTACCTGCCCAATCCCTCCCCGGTGCAGGCCATGTCCGACAAACAAGTCAAATCCCTCTTAAAAATCGCAAAGCGAGGTTTGAGATGAAAGAGCAGGCGAACTCACCGCTCGAGCTGTACGAAAAGGCGTACCGGCTGCAGTACGACGAAAACCGGATCCCCGAGGCGTGCCGCCTTTACAAACTCATCATCGACGAATTCCCTGATTCAAACGAATGCGGCTACGCCGTCATCCAGCTCGAAAAGATCATCGCCGGCACCATGTCGGAGAAGATCAACGTGTCCTCCCGATGGAACACCGTGCTGGCAGTGCTCGCGATCGTGCTGAGCATTGCCGCGCTCGCGGGCGTGCTCCTCGCCGGCAGCATGTACATGAAGGACGCCAACGCGCGCATTGCAAGCCTCTCGCTCGTGTCGCAGGCGCTCGCCAAGGTCCAGGTTGGAAAAGACAAGGAGGCGCTGGAGATTCTTGACAATGCGAAATCAATCGCCAAAAACAAGGACATGACGCCCTATCTGCTCGCGGCCGACATTTACCTCGTGCGCCAGCAGTATTCCAAGGCCATGTCGGAATTCGACACGCTCAAGAGGCTGTCGGGCGCGGAATCGCTCGCCGTGCAGGAAATCGCGCGCGCCCAGGCCGAGGAAAACTCGGCCAAGAAGTCCACAGTGGCCGAAAAGCCGCCTGCCGAAACCGAACTGCCGAAGACCGAACCGGAGCCGGTAAAGGAAAAAGCCGAGCCTCCGCCGCGGGAAACAAAGGCAAAGTCGAAAAAGGAAGCGGCGGCAACGCAACGGTCGCAGAAGCAGCGCAAGGCGCCTCCCGCGGCGCATCAGGACAGCGTATCGTTCTTTTAACCCGGACAGTTCCATGGATGCCGCCGAAAAAATAAAAAAGATGGTGCTTGCCGGGCATGTGCTCGACGACGAGGGTGCATGGGTCCCGCTCGGCCAGCGCTCCGCGGTTGAAAAAAAAATCCTCGGCCGGCTCATGGCGGGAAAAGTCCTGTCCAACGGCCACTGGGTTCCCATTTCCCAGGCCCTCGAAACAGCCAGAAAAGAGGGGCTGGCCCCGCCGCCGGAAACCAAGGCCATCAGCAGGCGCCGGCCGCCACGGGGTGTTTGATTTTTGCACCTCTTCCTTTAGGCGAACTCCCACCAAACTCCCACGGGAGCTTTCAAAAGTCAACCTGTTTCTTCCGGATAAAATGATGAAACTAAAGACCATCATAATCGGTTTCCTTTATTTCAAGTTCCCTGACAATTTTGAGGATGATTCTGTGCAACTGGAATCAGCCAAGAACAGTTTAAAAAAATGAGTGAACAATAACATCTTTTCAATCCCCACACATCTTTTCCCCGCCCCGATTGTTAATTTTTCCAGGTCGTTGAACTATTTTCTTTTTAACCAATGAACCCCTCCCTCCTCATCATGCTCGCCGCCTGGGCGTTTGTGGCCGCCTGGACGGCCGGCGTCGTTCTATCACAGCGCCGCGTGCATCCCAAGGCGCTTTTTTACCTTTTCTTTGTTGAACTGTGGGAACGCTTCTCCTATTACGGCATGCGCGCCCTGCTGATCCTTTACCTCACCAAGGCGTTCGGGTTCGCGGATGACAAGGCCTACGGGATTTACGGCGCCTACGGCGCGCTCGTATACGCAACGCCCGTGCTCGGCGGCCTCATCGCGGACAAATTTCTGGGCCTGCGCAACTCCATCAAGCTCGGCGCCGTGCTCATGGCGCTGGGCCATTTCGCCATGGCGCTGCCGCAGCGGCCCGTGCTGTTTCTGGCGCTCGGGTTTCTCATTGTCGGCAACGGTTTTTTCAAGCCCAACATCTCGAGCCTTGTGGGAAAACTGTATCCCGACGGCGACGCGCGGCGCGACAGCGCGTTCACCCTGTTTTACATGGGCGTCAACACCGGCGCTTTTCTCACCCCGCTCACCTGCGGCGCGATCGGCGAGCTGTACGGCTGGCATTGGGGATTTTCCCTGGCCGGCATCGGCATGGTGACCGGGCTCGCCATCTTCCTGGCCGGCGGCCGCGCCAATGCCTACGAGGACAAGGGGCTTCCGCCCGACCCCGCATTGTTGACAAAAAAGATCGCGCGGCCTTTCAGGATCGACCATCTTTTTTATGCCGTGGTGTTCCTGTGCGTTCCCGTCATGGCCTTTCTTGTCAAGCACAACGAGACCGCCAAATGGTTTCTGGGCGCACTCGGCACCGGCATGCTGCTGTACCTGCTCGGCTTTGCCCTCAGGCAGGAAAAACAACAGCGCGAAAAGCTGTTCGTCATCCTTGCGCTCTTTGTCTTTACCGTTTTGTTCTGGACGTTCTTCGAACTGGCGGGGAGTTCCATTAATCTCTTTACCGACCGGAACGTCAACCGGACATTGGCGGGGTTCACCCTGCCCACGAGCATGTTCCAGGGCGTAAACCCGCTGTTCATCATCCTGCTCGCGCCGCTCTTTGCGGCGGTCTGGAAAAAGCTCGCCGACATTGCGCGGCCCCTTTCCGCGCCGGCGCAGTTCGGCCTGGGCCTGCTTCAGCTCGGCGCGGGGTTTCTCGTGCTCGTGGCCGGCGCGCGGCTTGCGGGCCCCGCGGGTCTTGCGCCCCTGTGGTCGCTTGTGCTTGCCTATCTGCTCCACACCACGGGCGAGCTGTGCCTGTCTCCCATCGGGCTGTCGCTCGTCACCAAGCTTTCCCCAAAGTCAATCGCCGCGTTCGTGATGGGCATCTGGTTCCTCTCCTCGTCGTTCGCCCACACCATCGGCGCGGAAATCTCAAAGCTCACCTCGCAGCCCGCGGAGGCGTCGGCCGCGGCCGTGATTGCTCCCGCGCACGGCCTTCAGCTTTATGCGGGGGTGTTTTGGAACGTTGGTTTGATCGCAATAGGCGCTGGGGTTGTTTTGTTTTTATTGGTGCCGGTGCTGAAGCGGTGGATGCACGGGGTAAAATAATATTAAAAGGAAAATCTGTGACAGCTTTAGTCCTTTATCTCAAAATGGCGTTTTAATCCATTGTGCCAATTAAATTGAAATCTACCATCTTTTTGCGGGCGGCCAACGATAATGCCTGGAGTAATACCCGGGCGAACGGCGAATCGACCAATAAGCTTTTTATCAACTCTTGGATTAACAAGAATAAACTGGTCGCCGACGGATGATCTCCTTCAATTTCTATTTGAAATACCTGATCAGATACATTCCCCTTCCATATCCATTTAAAATTGTCTTATCCCGGTTCAATGACGCGGCCGTTGCGCTGAAAATTTTTCTGCCTTGGATAGTATAGATTTCCAATCGGGCCGCGTTGTTTGGAATTATAAATCCGTTGGTAATAGCCGTCACTAATTGACATTCTGGAATCGATCTCTTTGTTTCAACCGTTTGTTTTGGAATTTGCACCTCCACCGCGCCGGTGACCCGTTTGTACATTTCTTCTCCCGCAAGGAGCAGCGCGCCCTCGCCCTCCGAACTGGAATAATCGGCCGACATGTTGTTAAACGGCTCCTGCGCCACGGTTTGGCAGTACATGAGTTTGCCGTCCGATGCGATATTTTTGACAAGCCCGCTCCACGCCCTGCGCATGGGAGGCGTGAACACGGCCGAATCCAGGATCCCGTTGTTGATGCCCCAAGCCATGGCAAAGCAGAAAAACGCGGTAGAACTTGTTTCGTGCTGCCAGAACTCCACCGAATCGAGGAGGCTCGTGGTCCACAGCCCGTCGCCCTGCTGGCATGCGACCACCGCGGCAAGCTGGTCGCGGAACTGGGTTATCATGGAGTCGCGGCCGTGGTAATTGAGCGGCGTATATTTGAGGATGCGCGCCTGGCCGCCCAGCACCCACGCTTCGCCCGGCGCCCAGAAAATGGGCTTTCCGAGGGAATCGACTTTGGGAAGCTTGTAGCCGGGATCGCGCCAGTACAGGTGGAACGTGTCGCTGTAGATCACCTGCGCGTCATCCCACCAGCATTTGTAAAGCGAGTCGAGGATGCGCGTCTGGCCCGTGATGGAGGCGAGCATGGCGAGCCCGGGCGGCGCCATGTACAGCGCGTCGCACCAGTACCAGTACGAACGGCCCGACGGCGAGTGACTCAAAAAATCCGCGGTGACGCGGCTGAGCCACGGTTCGTACATGTATTTTTTCGACGTGTCCGCCGCGAATAGATACGACTCGCAGAAGGTCTGCGCGCAGCATTCGTTGTCCGGGTTGCCGCTGGCCGGCGTCCAGTTCGCGAAAACGCCGAAATTGACGATGCTGTCCAGATACTGCTTTTCATTCGTATGACGGTAGAGCGCGCAGACGCCGGTCATATACGCTCCCGCGTCCCAGTTCGTGCTGCTGGCGAACCAGTCGCCCAGGCTCTTGACACCGTGCGACAGCCGGTACCCCGCCACTTTTTTCATGATCTTGGTGATCGAGTCGGGGCTGAATTCGTCGGAGCGGGCGGGCTTGTTTGAAAATAGCAGAATAATGCCAATCAATAAAAGTCTGGAAATTTTTTTCATGATTTCCCCCGAAAAGTAAATAGTGTCGCGCCAACGAAATGATAAACACCACGATACTCTTGGAATCAACTATCGATCTCATTCAATTGCCGCATGCTCTCATCCGATAATATAAGAAAATACCACCTCGATTGCTCATTGATAACAATCGAAAATAAATTTACCTTTTGACGGTATTGCTTGAATGTTGTCAAGAGAGCATGGCCGCGCGCCGGCCTTTCTTTTTCGTCCTCATTCTTTCGTTGAAATTCCTTCATTTTTTGTTTATATTACACACCGGGAAGAGAACACACATACTATAGAGGGGGATTTATGAAATTCTTTTCAGCGGCGCGGCGCGTTGCCGTTGCCGGATCGATCCTTGCCGTCCTTATTTTTTCCCTGCCTTCCGATTCCGCAATTCCGACCGGGTATAAAGGATTTCCCTATCTGGACTCGATCCAGCAGATCCCGGGAAGAATCAGGTTATTCCGCTTTGACCAGGGCATGGCCGGAAAAACACAGTCCGAGGCAACACTGGATGCAAACACCAATGGAGTAACCTGGCACGATTACATGGCCATCGGCCAATGGGCTTGCCATAACCTGCGCGCGATTACCGGACCCAGCCTGCAAATAATGGGTGAGGGAGGCGATTGCATGAGTACCGGCTGGGTTGGTCCGGACTATGTTCACGATTCCGCCGCTAACGATTGCTACCTTGCGGACGCCAATATGGGTGACTGGACAAAATATACGGTTTATGTGAAGCAACCCGGCATTTACAATCTGAGCATTTTTCAGACTGCAGCGGACATTCAACCCCCATGGGGTCCATACATTGAGATCTCCCTGTTGAACGGTACCGATTCCATAAGTACCGGAACAGACACCCTGCATTTTACCTCTGGCTGTGCATACGATTTTCACTCATGGTGGTATATGAAAAACTACCGCCAACTGGCGCTCGATTCCGGAGTGCAGCTCTTTAGATACCAGGTCTGCACGAATCCCGAGGGAAACGGCCCCATGAATGTCGACTTCGTCGACTTCACCTATGTCGGCCCCGTCTCCGTCGCCGACCGCCATCTCTTCGCCGCCCGCAACGGCGGCCTGTCCCTGAACAGCATCACGCCGCAGACGAACAAGGCGCTGCAGCTCAACTTCACGGCCGCGAACACTGAACCGGTTGCGGTGCAGTGCTTCAACGCCCGCGGCGCCCTGCTGTTCGCGGAGACAATAAACAATGTCGCCCTTGGATACAACCATAGCCAGCTCAGGAACAAGGTCATTGGCTCGGGCATGACGTTTATCCGCATGACGCAGGAGAACAAGACCGCGCAGGGCAGAATATTCCTGTTTGCAAAGTAACGGCAATTGCAGGTCGGTTAAATATGGGAAGGGCTCGCCTTTACGGGCCCTTTTTTATTCCGGGACGCGGTGCTTCTTGCAAGGTTCATTTTGTTTTCGGGAAGACATTGTTCTTGTCAACAAAATGTAAAAAAATATATTTCTAGTATTGAACCATGAACTCCATCATTTCCATTCTCATCGCGGTCTTTTTCCTCCTCGCCCTCGTCTTCGGCGTCCTTATCTACCGGTCTTGGCGGCTCCGGCGCTTCATGGGGGCATTCACGTATCTGCTCCTGACGCTGGTAATGATGCTTTCCGGCCTCCTGGCGATTGTGATTTCAGTGGGGAGCATCGGGTATAAGGCGCTTACCCGTGAAGACCTCGCCGCCACCGTGTTCATCACGCCCCTGGGAAGCCAGCAGTTCACGGCAAAAGTGGTTCGCCCTGGACGCCGCGACACCGCGTTTACGATCGCGGGCGACGAGCTGTACGTTGACGCCCGCATTCTCAAATGGAAACCTTTTGTCAATGTGCTGGGACTGCGCACGGGCTACTGCCTCGACCGCGTTGCGGGCCGGTACACCGACATCGGTGACGAGCGCACCAAGCTGCGAACCCTGTATTCGTTCGGCGGCACCATCCAGCCCTGGGACCTTTTTTTCCTGCGGACCCGTTATTCCTTTCTTTCGCCCATCCTCGACGCCTATTACGGCTCGGCCGCGTTCGTGCCTGTCCGTGATGTCAAGAGCGTGAAGATCCTGGTGACCGCCAGCGGGTTGATTGCACGATCCCAATAAGATAAAAGCACTTCCCCTTCCGCGCAGCCTCCGCCACAATACCTCCTTGACGCCAACCGAATATCCAAGGAGGGCATTCATGATAAGAACAATCATGATCGTGGCCTTGTGCGTTCTGGGTCTTTCGGGTGCTGGGAATGCTACACAATCAGAGCGCGAGTTTGCGGTAATGCGGGAAAAGATGGTGCGGACGCAAATTGAAGCGCGGGGAGTTAAGGATACGAACGTGCTTTCCGCAATGTTAAAGGTGGAGCGCCACAAATTTGTCCCTGACCCATATAAAGGCAGCGCTTATGAAGACCGTCCTCTTCCCATCAGCGAAGGCCAAACCATTTCGCAACCCTATGTCGTTGCGCTCATGACCCAGGCGCTCGCGGTCAACAGATCCTCAAAGGTCTTGGAAATCGGCACAGGCTCCGGATATCAGGCGGCGGTGCTTGCGGAATTGTGCGATAGCGTGTTTACCGTTGAGATAAACAAGTTCCTCGGCGAGAGCGCGGGAAAGCTGCTTTCGTCGCTCGGCTACGCGCGAGTCAAGGTCCGCATCGGCGATGGATACCAGGGATGGAAAGAACATGCGCCCTTTGACGGCATCATCGTCACCTGCGCAGCCACGCGGGTGCCGAAGCCGCTTGCGGACCAGCTCAAGGAAGGGGGCATCATGGTGATACCGACGGGCGGGGCAACGGTGCAGGAGCTGCAGTTGTTCAGGAAAAAGAGCGGCGCTCTCATCCGCAACGCCATCGTGCGTGTCCGTTTTGTGCCGATGACCGACGAGTCGGGGAAAGCATATTAACCAAAACATCCGGCAATGGTTTCTGCGGAACATGAATAAATACTATTTTCTTATTACACTATTATTACACGTATTACACGAAATTTTTCAAGCCCGCTCCGGCAGGAAAACATCTTTGTGAACCAAGTTCTTATGACCGGCGTGGTCATCGTTTCATTCGCGTTGCTATTTTATTCCATCGCGGTGATCGCCGAACAGCGCAAACCTATCGTCTCAAAACTCGTGCTGACCTTTCTCACCGCGGGCCTTGCCTGCGACATTACGTCAACGATGTACATGATTGTCGGATCGCGCAACATTCCCATAACGGTCCACGGCGTCATCGGCTATTCCGCGCTTCTGGCAATGCTGATCGAAACCATGATGATCTGGGGGCATTGGCGGAAAAACCGCAATGCCGTAAAAGTGCCGCGAGGCCTCCACCTCTACACCCGGATCGCCTATGGATGGTGGGTGGTCGCCTATATCGCTGGTGGAATTATCGCATCGGTCGGATTGAAATCCTAGGATATAAAAGATATAATTTGAGCTGTAGAGGAGGGATACACATGGACATTCCGGGAAAAGTTGCCATTATTACGGGCGCATCCGCGGGCATCGGGCTTGCCACCGCCAAACGCTTTGCGGCGGAAGGCGCAAAGGTGGTGCTCGCGGCGCGGTCGGCGGACAAGCTCACAGCACTTGCGGCTGAACTTCACAAACTGGGGCATGATGCGCTGTCGGTCGCCACCGACATACGCGACAAGAACGCCGTCAACAATCTCATTGAAAAGGCATTTGCGCGTTACGGTCGCATCGACATTCTCATCAACAACGCCGGCCAGTCCGCCGTCGGCTCGGTCGCGGACATAAATCCCGACCACCTCCACTCGATCCTCACGCTCAACGTGTTCGGCCCTCTCTGGGCCATTCAGGCCGTTGTCCATAAAATGCGCGTGAAGGGCGGCGGGCTCATCATCAACATCAGCTCCATGGTGACCAGGATGCACATCCCCGGGCTCGGCGCGTACGCCGCGTCGAAATGCGCCCTTTCGATGCTGTCCGACACGGCGCGCGACGAGCTTGCGCCCGACAAGATTCGCGTGGTCACCGTCTATCCCCGCATGACGGCAACCGATTTCGGGAAAAACGCGCTCGGAGACCACCGCCTGGGCATGCAGCAGCGCGGCCATGCCCCGGTCATTGACACGCCGGAATATGTGGCGGGTAAGATCCTCGAGGCGGCGAAAAAAGAACCCGCCGAGCAGTTCATGGAATAAAATCGCCGGCAAAATACGCGCCCGTTTCCGCCCTTTAAAATACCCTCTGTCAAGGCACCACAAAAACGAGCCGGTTTGACGGAAGCGTGTCGATATTCGTGTACACGAACCGGTTTGTCGAAAGATCAAGATACCCGCTGTTTTCCGAACCCGCGGACGCGGCATACGCGACGGTATACAGGGTATCACCGCTCTGGAACCCGGCGCTCGCAAAGGCCACCGGCTGCAGGCGGATCCCCGTCGAATCGATCCCGCCGATGAAAAAAGTGTTTTCTGGGCTTGCCGCCAGATAGGATGCCGGGTCGCGCGAAACCGATGCGCCGTGGCTGAAAAACAGGATCACCTTGTACTGTCCGTGGACGAGACTGTCGGAGGCGCGCACCCCAAGATATACTGAATTCGTGTCCCCGGTTTTCGGCACCCGTGTCCAGACACTGTCGATAAAAAACGCAGGCGGCTCGCACAGGTTCACTGTGCCGATGTTCCGGTCTCCGCCGCCGACAAACTGCACCTGGACCTCTTTTGACGTCCCGTAACCGTCTTTTGAAAATGTTAAGGTGTATATCCCGGTTTCGGCACGGGAAAAGGCCCATTCCCCCGCGCTGTCGGTCTGCGTTGCGGCCCACGACCAATCGGCGCTCACGCGCACACCCGACCGGTCTGCAGGCTGGTCGCCGTTCGCTTTTATCAAGGTGACGAACCCGTATAACGTGCCACGCAATTCCGGGCCCTCCGGCCCCTGCGGCCCCTCGCGGCCCGGCCAGAAGCAGTTGCCGATAAGGGCCAAGAACAACCCTGGACCAAAAACACCGGCCAAAATGAACCTTTTTTTAGGTGACATGGCTTACCTCCTTTTCAACGCCGACCCAGTCCCAACAAGCATCGCATTTTTCATGCAACAGGAATGCCATTGACGAAAATCGGGCCGTGCAAATCGATACAGGAGGTATAAGTCGGAAAAACGTGGCGGTAATGAACATTGGGCGGGCTATTGCGAGACAATACCGCTGCTGACGGGCAACTTCGATGGAGGAATCAAAAACTGGTTCCCAGCTTGAAAATTTTTTCTCAAAAACAATAACGGCCTTTCCACTTGGAAAGGCCGTTGGAGTCACATCGTTCAGTTCTTTTTATTTTCTTTTCTTTCCCTTGTGTTTTGCCGGCTTTGATGCCGCTTTGGCCTTTGCCGGCGCGGGGGCCGGCTCGGCCTTTGCCGATTCAAGCGTCGCAATGCCCGCCTTTGCCGCATCAAGTGCTCCTGCAAGGTCGCCGCTCGCCTTGAGGCTCTGGGCGCTCGCGGCCTTCGCCTCCGCATCCGCAACAATCTTTACCTTGGCCTGGAACTGGGCCTTTGCCTTTTTGGCTTTTGGCGGCTTCTTCAGCATGTCCTTGGCCTTGGCGATGTCCGCGGTCAGTGTCGCAAGCGTTGTTTCAAGTTCGGTCTGCACTTTCGCCATTTCTTCCGCGGCCTTTGCCTTGAGTTCCGCGGCCTTTGCCGTGATCGAAACCAGGCTCGCCTTCGCCTTTTCGTAGTTCCTGCTCATGGGGCTTTTTTTCTTTTGCGCCTGGATGTCGTCAAGCGCGCTGGTGAGGGACGCCTGAAGCGCCATGAAATCGGAGGCGACGTATTTGTCGGCCTGCGCGGCCTTGGCGGCGTCAACAGCGGCCTTTGCGGCGGCCTCTTCCTGCATGGGCTCCTTTGCGCAGCCGACCATCATCAGGGAAATGCCGGCAACCGCAGCGATTGCAAAAAGGCGTAAGCGTTTCATAAACAACTCCTTTTTAGGATGAAGGTTTGTGGTGAAAGTTCACGGTTTAATGGATCAAGCGTCTTTCGCCCGCTTATTTAATATAAGAAATGTATGCCGGGATAACAAATCGCAGGAGCCCGGATGTGGTGCTCGATTGGTTCCGCAATTATTTTAAAGATTCCTTGGTATCAACAACGGGAGGCAGTCCGATGAAAAAAAGGATTCTTGTCGCTGTCATTACGGCCGCAGCATTTTCCTTTGTAAATGGTCAGGCGCCGGGGAAAAAGTCCGCACCCGAGACCGGACCCGTCACCGTAAAGGTGCCGTGCTCCGCAGCGCGCGATTTTTCCGAGGGACTGGCCGCGGTGCAGAGCAAGGGGCTGTGGGGGTACATCAACAAAAAAGGCGAATTCGCCGTCACACCGCAGTTTGACGGCGCCGGAGAGTTCCGCGACGGCCTCGCCCGGGTTAAAGTCGGCGGCGACCTCAACGCCAAGCGCGGCTACATCAACGCCAAGGGCGCCTTTGCCATCAATCCGCAGTTCGAGCTCGCCGGGGATTTTTCTGAGGGGCTCGCCGCGGTCGCCGTGCACGGCCGGTGGGGCTACATTGACAAGACAGGAACGATCGTGATCGCGCCGCAGTTCGACCTCTGCTACCCGTTCCGCGAGGGGCTCGCCAAAGTCCGCATCGGCGACGACCGGTCGGGCAGGCGCGGCTTCATCGACCGCAAGGGAAGGATCGTCATCAACCCGCGGTTCGACCTGGCCGGCGATTTCGCCGACAACCGGGCCATGGCCGTCATCCACGCCGCAAGCGACGAATACGGCGAGCGGTCCGCGCAGAAATGCGGCTACCTCGGGAAAAACGGCGAGTTCGTGATCGCGCCCCAGTTCGACATCGCGCACAGTTTTTCCGAAGGGCTCGCGGCCGTGGTGGTCGGCGGCTCGGCCGACGAGTTCGGCTTCCTTGCCGGCGGCAGGACCGGCTACATCGACACCGCGGGAACGTTCGTCATCACCCCGCGGTTCGAGGCGGGCGGGCAGTTTTCGGAGGGTCTCGCGCCCGTGCGCACCGAAAACAAATGGGGATACATTGACAAATCGGGAACAATGGTCGTTGCGCCGCAATTCGACGAGGCCGCGCCGTTTTCCGACGGCCTGGGCCGGGTCCGCCAGAACAATGTGAACGGCTTTATCAATAAAAACGGAAAACTTGTATTAGTGCTTCCCTGACGGCATGACGGAGGGATGTATGATCACGCCTGTTGACGGTTTCGATCTTGAAAAATATCTTGGCACCTGGTACGAAATCGCGCGCATGCCCGCGCCGTTTGAAAAAGGCCTGGTGGCCGTCACCGCCACCTACGGCCTCAAGGAAAACGGCATGGTGAGCGTTGTGAACCAGGGCCATAAAAAAACGGCCGATGGAAAAATCTCCATCGCGCGCGGCAAGGCAAAGTTCGCGGGCGAACCTTCAAAAGGGCATCTCCGGGTTTCCTTTTTCTGGATTTTTTTCGGAGATTATATTATAGTCGATCTTGACAAAGCAAACTACCAGCACGCGCTTGTTTGCAGTCCGCCAAAATATGCGTGGATTTTGTGCAGAGCCCCCAGGCTCGATAAGGCCATTCTTGACAAGCTCATCGACAAATTGAAAACCCTCGGCTATGACACCTTGAGGCTAATCGCCGTCCCGCAATAAGCGCCGCATTACTTTCTGTACCCGATCACGATCCCCTGCTGTTCCATCAGGTAAACCTCGCTTCCCGGGCCTATCGAGTAATCGCAGGCATTCCTGTTTGCAAACATCGGGTCATAGGTCCAATACTGCTGCGCTGAGGCAGGGGCCAGGGTGATTTCCTGCTGGTTTAAAAAAAGATCGAGGGAATCAAAAACAACTTGGGAGACGGTTGAATCCCACAATCCGGAAACAGCCGCGCCGGCGTTGTAGGCGATGATCGACCGTGTGACGCTCACCGCGCCCGCCGGCGTGGTGATGCTGATGCCACAGCTGTCGTTGTCGGAAACCGTGGCTTGCGTGACCGTTGCGGGCGTGGCGATCACCGCAATGCCCTCCTTGGCGTTGTGCGCCGAAAGGACATTGTCAAGCGCCGCCGTGTGGCCGGCCGTGGCATCGCCGCTGATCCTGACCCCGTTCCTGCCGTTGTTCAGGAACGCACAACGGGCAGCGCGCACGTCGCTGTCGGTGATTTCCAGTCCGTCAAGGGCATTGTCGCGAAACGCGCAGTCGGAGAAATCAATGTCGGATGAACCGTTTTCGACTTTGACACCACTTGCATAGCTGGAGTCGAACACGATATTGGAGAATCTGATTGAACGCTGGCCGCTGATGTAGAGAATGCCGAGTCCGGGCTGCGCCCGCACCACCGTCGTACTGTCGGTCCCGGCAAGCACGATGGGAAGGTCGGCCGTGCCGCTGCTGCCGAACCTGAGCGAAACAACGTAGGTGCCGGCAGCGAGCGCGATGGTGTCGCCGGCCCGGGCGCTCAACGCCCTTGCCATGAGGGAATCCTGGCTGGTGACAATTGTTTTTTCCCCCGCCGGGAGCGCGTGCCGGTTCGCGGGATCAAAAGGATTGTCCCTTGCAATGCAGGAAATCCCCGTGGCCATGGCGGCCGGCCACAGCAGAAAGCATATTTGTGATATGAAGCGTTTCATGCGTTCATCGGAACGATTATTTCTCCGGGCCTTTATCATTGCGGCTTTTTGCCACACGGTTCAGGCGGAAAATCGTTCTTCACAAAATACTATTCTCCTTGTCACGGACACCACGCTTGATTCTTGCGTTTTCCCGGGATTTTCCTCGGCACTTCTTCTCCACCTCAGGCAGAATCTTTCTACGGCCGACTGGAAGGTGCGGCAGCCGCCCGCGGCGGACAACACTTTGGCGATGGATTCCTCAACCATGGTGCTCGTTGTCCGTCCGCGGCACCGGGATGACGGCGCAACGTCTTTGCGCGCGACCTTGGTTCGGTTTCCTTCATGGAAAGCGGGGATGCACGACACCCTTGCGCCGCTTGTTGACATAGCATATACGAAGATGGACACGACCGCCGCGGCCCTTCTCGCGGCAAAAAAGATCGCCGAAAACCTGCGGAGCAGGTTCTCCTGCCGGCTGGTGGTCAGCAGCCTCCCGCCGCAGGCCGACGTAAAAAGCTCGGCCGGGCTCTATGGAAAATGTCCCGTGGCGTGGGACGTCGCCTTCGGCATCACCGACGTCACGGCGCAAAAAAAAGGTTTTCTTCCCAAGACGGTGCGCTTGCAGCTTTCCGAGGCCCGCAACCCGGACACCGCCTTCATCGTTCTTGTCAAGCGCATGCCTTACCATTCGGCCGCGTTTGGTCCCGCCGTCGCCTGCGCCGCCGTGTCCGCCGCACTATACGGATGCGAATACTACTATTATCAGAAATACCGGCGGCTGGGCGAAAATGATCTTACCAGCAATCCGGACGAATTCGGCAGGACTTTTTCCCTTGCACAGGGATGCGAATATGGAGCGGGCATTTCGCTCGGGCTTGCGTGCGCGCTGTTTGTGGTGACGTTTTTCTGGTAGGAAAGAATTCACCACGGAGACACGGAAAACACGGAAAAATCACGAAGGATTAACAAGCCGCCTGACCGATGAACCATCATGCCGATTTTTCCCACTAAACAGAGGGGAAGAAGGACTGTGATGAAAACGATCGTGGAGCCCTCAAAGGAGGTCCTGAGCGCTTGTAAAGCCGGGGACAGGGCCGCGTTCAAAACAATATTTGACTTGTATAAAATGTACGCATACAATCTCATTTATAAAATCACCGGGCCTTCTTCCGACCATGAAGACCTTCTGCAGGAGACGTTTTTCCAGGTGTATCTTTCGCTGCGCACGTTTGAGGGCGCGTCGTCGTTCACCACGTGGTTCCACCGTGTGGTGGTGCAGGTGTGCAGCGGCAATCTGCGGTACAAACTCGCGGCAAAGCGAAAACCCGGTGAACCAACCATTAATTTCGACGATACGCAGGAGACCATACCGGACAAAACGGAATCGCGCGAAAACAGGCTCGCGCTCAGGGACCTCGTGGAGAAGGCGCTTGCCGGACTGGATGATTCCCTCAGAATTCCGCTTGTGCTCAATATATACAGTGAAATGGAAATCGGGGAAATCGCCGCGGTCATGAATATTCCCGAGGGCACGGTGAAGTCGCGGCTGTTTACCGCGCGCAAGCAGATGAAGGAATTTATCCAGAACGCCGGATGAAAAGATGATTATGGAAATAACAGACAATAACGACATTCCAGGAATGGACTTGCTCAGGCAGGACATTTCGGCCCCATCGGGAATGTTCGACCGCATTGAAGCTGCCCTGTTTGACAGAATTGAAAAGTTCGAGCGCGGCCAGTCCCCTGAGAAGACAATGCCGCCCTGGGAAGCCGTTGTCGCTTTGGACGAGACTGTCCCTCCGGAACTTGTCGATAATTCAGAGCAAGAGTTGTTCGACAGGATTTCTCAAGCCGATAATGCCGAGCCATGGGAATTGTACGTTAAAAAAGATATCATCGGCACGGAAGATCTCTCCGCGCTTGAGAAAAGACTGTCGTACACCATTCCCGCAACGTCAACGCCCTATTCCTTTCCGCTGCTGTTTTCAACCATGTCTCTTGCGATCTCAAAATACAAAACAACTTTTATCGCGCTCCTCATTCTGGTTTTCGGCGTATCCGCGTTTTACGGCTGGTACGCCTTCAGGAGCAATGATCTGCCGCTCGCGACAATACTGACCGCACAAGGCGGGATGCCTCGTTTGGCCGGCATCGTCCGTGAAAGCCAAACAGTGCGGTCGGCCGCCGGCCAGACACTGGTTCTTTCAAACAGACGCGGCACTGTGGTTGTTGCAGACGGCGCAGAGATCACCATTCGCAAGGCCAGGCGCCGCCGCATGGAATATGCCGTTGATTTCAAGGAATATACCCCGGAAACGGCCGGCCGTGTTATTTTCGCTGTCACCAAAAAAATACCTGGCCAGGAATTCTCGGTGACCACCAAAGATTATACGATTCACGTCGTGGGCACGGTGTTCAGGCTTACTCCGCAGGCGCGGGGGCGCACCGCCGTGCAGGTGCTTGAAGGGGCCGTTTGGATCGAGGGCGAAGGCGTTGCGACGCTTGTCACGGCGGGCGACCTGTTTGCGTTCAGCGACAAGGCCGGCGCCTATGCTGTTGCCCAAGCTGAAATGGACCGTTTGCCAAACAGCCAGAATCATCCTCTGCCGGAAACGGCGTTTGCGCCGCGGAAACCGGAGCCGCAATTCCATCATGTCAATAAAGGCTTTTCGCCGCCCCGCGACTCGCTTCTCGAGCTTGCGGTACGGCTGGAAGCGCTGGACTGGAAAAAATCCGTTGAGACCTACCGGGCCGTGCTTGCCCGCTCGGGGTCGTCAGCCTACGGCAGGGAGATCGCGCTGTTTTCCATCGGGCGGCTGCTGTACGACAACGGCGCGGCCGCACCCGAGATCAGGGAAGCGTTTAACGAATACCTGAAAAAATTTCCCGGGGGCAATTTTACCGGCGAATCGTACCTCCGGCTTGCCGACCTCGAGTATAAGACCGATCCGGGCAGGGCTCTGGTCTGGTACGAAAAATATCTGAAGGAATTTCCGCTCACCCAGAACACTGCGGCCGCCGAATACAAAGCCGGCCTTATCCTGCTGCAGCAGAACAAGCGCGGCCGGGCAGCGGCGTTGCTGTCAAACGCCCTGAGCGACGCTAAAAATTACCCGGCCGACCAAATCGCTGCAATACGGCGCACGCTTGACAATGCGAAAAGTCCCCGGAACGACAGCGCCAAAAACGGTTCATTACCGTAGACATCGACTCGCGCCATGCCATTCCGGGTTTCCCGCCTCTCCGGTCCAGCCTGGAACAAAAAAATCATTCGCATTGAACCGCAAATATCTTGCTTACCACTAATTATTAATCAGAGCAGACATAGATTCCTTTTGTCATCCAATAAACAACTGGTTAATGAATATCGATGAATTGATCCAGAATACTATCGGCACAGGAAAATTATCTCGGAAAGAAATCCTTTAACCACCGGAGGCACGTATCATGCATTTACCGTTCAAGTCTCTAAACAAAAAAGTCTTTTTATTTGTCGCAGCTTTGGCACTTTTCATCTCCCCATCTGCGCACGCCGCGAACGTGTGGGCGGTCGATTCCATCGGCAACATTACCCGAAATGACTCCGCCTTCCGCGTCAAGGGCGGATCCTGGTTCGGACTCGAAGGAAGGTATGAGCTCTCCACGGACGCGACCAACCCGCGAGGAGCGCCCATGGAATTATACATGGGCAACGTGTTCTGGGCGCAAAGCAGCCGCACCATCGCCGGGGATGCGGTCGAGATAAAAAACCTGGGATTCAACTGCGTGAGGATACCGCTTGTTCCCCAGACCCTCGATGACAGCGATCCGCAGGGCATAGACCCGGTCCTGAAAAATTCCCCGTCCGTGCGTATTCAAGGCGCTTTTACCGCGCTCAAGACGATGATCAAAGCATGTTCCGACGCCGGGCTCTACGTCCTGTTGGACATCCACTCCTGCTCAAATTACGTAGGCTGGCGAAAGGGCCGCTTGGACGCGCGTCCGCCATGGACAGACGCGAACCGCGACAATTACGACTTCAAACGTGAGGATTGCTCCTGCGCGGCGGATGGTAACCCGAGCACGGTCACCCGCATCCAGGCCTACGACGTTTCGAAGTGGCTGGCCAACCTGAAAACGCTGGCCGGCCTTGGCTCGTCGATCGGCGTGGACAACATCATGGGCATCGACATCTTCAACGAACCCTGGGACTACAGTTGGACCGAATGGAAATCGCTCATCGAGCAGGCCTACGCGGCGATCAGCTCCGTGAATCCCAACATTCTGATTTTTGCCGAGGGGATCGGCAGCAGCAACGGCAACCAGGACGGCACCCCGAACACGGTAAACAAGACGCCGCATGGAAATGATTCCACGACAAACCCAAACTGGGGCGAGAACCTGTATGAAGCGGGCGCCAATCCGCCCAACGTGCCGAAGAACAAGCTGGTGTTCTCGCCGCACTGCTATGGTCCTTCGGTATGCACGCAGCCGATGTTCGCGGACTGGGATGCCCAGCCGCAGTGCAAGAGCCTCCAGGAAGACGCCTTTGGTGACGCGAAATGCCAGATCGTGATCGATCCGGCGAAGCTCGAAGTGGGATGGCAGGAGCACTTCGGATACCTGAGGGCCCTCGGATATGCCGTTTGCATTGGAGAATTCGGCGGCAACATGGACTGGCCCAGAAAGGCCGAGATCCGCATGCAGAACCGCTACAGCTACATCACCGACACAACGGTTGACCGGCAGTGGCAGAACGCCTTTGTAAACTATCTGCTCAAGGTGGGCATATACAATTCCTTCTACTGGTCGATCAACCCGGAATCCAGCGATACCTACGGGATTTATACCACTCCTTATGACCCCGTCTCCAACACGGGCGGCTGGGGGACATGGTCGGGCACCGATCCACGGAAGCTTGGCCTGCTCGCAAAACTCTGGAACGCGGCCGGAACAGGCGCGCTTGTCAATCTTGGCGCCGTCAGGAGGGTTTCAAGCTTTCACATTTCAAATGAGGGACTGATCACCTATTCATTGCCCAGGGCGGCAATTGTCTCGCTGAAACTCTATGATCTTAACGGCCGTTTGCAATCGGAAATAATCGGCCGGCACCAAGGGGCGGGTTTTTATTCCCTGCGTCCGCGGCAGATGGCGGTTGCCGCCGGACCGTATGTGGCGGTTTTTAAGGCCGGCGAATATGTTTCGAAACAAATGGTATGTTTCACAAAATAGCTTTTATCGTTGATTGGCAATGTCAACAGAAGGGGCATCATGAAATTCATTCCGCAGGCATTTTTATCCATGATATTTCTAACTACCCTTGCCTCCGCCGCCTACAATTACGGCGAGGCGCTCCAGAAGGCCGTTTACTTCTACGAATGCCAGCAGTCCGGGCCGCTGCCGGCATGGAACCGCGTTGCCTGGCGCGGCCCGAGTTGCATCCACGACGGCGCGGACGCGGGAAAGGACCTCACCGGCGGCTGGTATGACGCCGGCGACCACGTGAAGTTCAACTTTCCCATGTCGTTTTCCGTCACCATGCTGTGCTGGGGCGTCGTGGAAAACCGCGACGCCTATGAAAAGAGCGGCCAGCTTCCCTCCATTCTCAATACCATCCGGTTTGCCGCCGAATATCTCATCCGGTGCCACACCGCGCAAAACGAATTCTACGGTCAGGTCGGCGACGGCGGGCTCGACCATTCGTTCTGGGGACCCGCCGAGTCCGTGGAGTCCTTGATGAAACGGCCCTCGGCGAAAATCGACGCGACGCATCCGGGATCGGACCTCGCGGGCGAAGCCGCGGCGGCGCTTGCAGCAACATCGCTGGTGTTCAAATCGACTGACCCGGCTTTTTCTGCCACCTGTCTCACCCATGCGCAGCAGCTGTATTCGTTCGCCGACCAGTACCGCGGAAAGTACGATGCGTCAATCACCGCCGCCCAGGGGTATTACAACTCCTGGAGCGGCTATCACGACGAGCTCGTGTGGGGCGCGGTCTGGCTGTACCTGGCGGGCGGAGACAATTCGTATCTTGCTAAAGCGGAATCATATTACGACAGCCTCAACACCGAGCCGCAGTCGACCACGAGGTCGTACAAATGGACCATCGCATGGGACGACAAGAGCTACGGCTGCTACGTGCTCCTCGCGAAACTCACCGGCAGCCAGAAATACAAGGACGACGCGCAGCGCTGGCTCGACTTTTGGACCGTGGGCGTGAACGGCCAGAAAATAACGTATACGCCTGGCGGCCTTGCCTGGCTCGACCAATGGGGCTCCAACCGCTACGCCGCAAACACCGCGTTCTGCGCGCTGGTGTACGCCGACAGCGTCGCGGACGCATCCGTCAAGACTCGCTACCATGATTTCGCGGTGCGGCAGATCAATTATATGCTCGGCGACAATCCTATGGGCCGCTCGCTGGTGGTGGGATACGGCGTGAACCCGCCCTGCCACGAGCACCACCGCACCGCCGAGGGATCATATCCCGGCGACGCCGGCGACACCATCGCCTGCCTCCACACGCTGTACGGGGCGCTGGTGGGCGGCCCCGACGCGAGCGACAATTACGTGGACCAGCGCAGCAACTACACGCAGAACGAGCCGGCCTGCGATTACAACGCGGCGTTCACCGGCGCGCTCGCCCGCCTGTACAAGGAATACGGCGGCGATCCGCTCGCCGTGTTCCCGCCCCCGGAGCCCGTGCCCGAGCAGTTCTACATTCTCGCCAAGGTAAACGCCAGCGGCACTGGCTTCACCGAGATCGACGCGGTCTTGTGCAACAAGACCAACACGCCCGCGCGCGTGTGCAGGCACCTTTCGTACCGCTATTTCGTCGACCTGAGCGAGGTCGCCGCGGCGGGAATTCCACTTAGTCAAGTCACCATCTCCACCAATTACATGCAGGGCAAGGCCTCGGTCGGGCCGCTCACCGCCTACAACGGGTCATCGACCGTTTATTACGTCGAGGTTTCCTACGAGGGGGATTCGCTGTTCCCCGGCACCCAGGACTCGTACAAACGGGAGGCGCAGTTCAGGATTCAACTGCCCAACAACTCGGCCGCGGCCGCGTGGGACCCGACCAACGACTGGTCGTACAAGACCGTCGGCGTTTCGGGCCAGGCGATCAAGGCCGTCAACATGCCGATTTACGACGGCGGCGTGCAGATATGGGGCGCTGAGCCGGGCAAGCCCGCGGTGAACGTAATTGCGGATAAAGCGCCGGCCATCGATAAAAAATGCAATTGCAGGATCAGATGCGACGGCAGGTATATTTCCTTTGAACCAATGATTCAGCAGGGAATGGGGCTAGACTTGATTTCCGCCGCCGGCCAAAAGGTTTTTTCATTCCGCGCGGTCAACAGCAGGAAAATATCCGTTGAGAAAATCAAGCCCGGCGTTTATTTCCTGGAATTGTCGGATGGTAATAAAAAACCGATCACGCGACAATCAATCATTGTCCAACAGTAAATGGTAATCTTTTCTTGACCTCACCCCAACCCCTCTCACGAATCGGAGAGGGGGCTTTTTTTGCCAACTGCATTTTAATTTTCAAACATTCATTCCTTTGCTAATCCTACGCCAATTTGTTATTATTAGCTTATCGCGGCCTGAAACATTTTCTGGAACGAACCCGTTTAAAGGGGTCTTTAATGAACTCGGACAAAATGAATGATCTTCAACCGATCGTGCTTCCCAGGCCTAAAGACTGGCGCGGCAAATCCGTTTACGCGGCGCTCAAGGCCAGACAGACGAACCGCTCGCTGAGCGATAAAAAACTTTCTTTACAAACGCTCTCAAACCTGCTCTGGGCGGCAAACGGAGTGAACCGGAAGACCGGCCCGTTCAAACTTCCCGGAAGAACCGCCGCCTCGGCGAGCAACTCCAGGGAAATCGACGTGTATGCCGCGCTTGAAAAAGGGGTCTTCCATTATGAACCGGAGGCCCATCGACTGGACCCGGCGGCGAAAGGCGATCTCCGATCGATGGCCATCGGCCGCGGGCAGGAGAAGTGGGGCGCCAACGCGCCGGTGCGGCTCATCTACGTGGCGGACATTGACAAATTCAAAACGTCCGGTTTCGACGAGCCCCGGCTGCACGATCCCGAGGGACAAAAGGCCTATTATTACGCCGACACTGGCCTCATCGCGGGAAACGTGTACCTGTTCGCCGCCGCGCAGGGGCTTGCGGCGTGGTTTCACAACTGCGACAGGGAGGGAGTAGCGAAGGAATTGAATTTGCCCGAAAGCAAGAGGCCGCTGTTCGGGCAGACGGTGGGGTATCCGGGGAAAACAAAAGAATAATCATTTGGACGATTAATTTGAAAGGAATTTCCGCGGCAGGATAATTTGGTCAAGGCGGTTAAATTTGATGCGATTTGATCAACAGCTACAAATGGTACAGTTACCTCCCCGGGGGGAGGTGGGCGGGACGTTACAATAAGCATTTTCCTTACGGGGCCTTAGGGGCGGAGCCCCTACCATATCTTGATCTTGTTTTATCTGGTATAATTTTTCTCATGTAAACAGCTCCCCCATAAAATCCGTCTGCTCGCACTCCGCAACCTTTTTCACCTTCATCGCCGCCGCCTTCTCATACGTCTTTAATTCTTCTTCAATGTCCGAAAGATACGGCGACGGCCTTGCATCGATTGTTTTCCCATACAGCGTGCGGCGCCTTGCATGGATGAGATAGAGCAGCTCTTTTGCGCGCGTCATTCCCACGTAGAAAAGCCTGCGCTCCTCGGCCGGATCAAATTCCTTTCCTTCCCTAAGAAGCGGCACAAGCCCCTGCTCGCATCCCGCAATGAACACCACCGGAAATTCGAGCCCCTTGGCCGCGTGCAGCGTGAGCAACGAGACTTTTTCCGCGGCCGGTACTAGCGAGTCGTCGGATTGCTGAAGCTGGATGTAGTCCACGAAAAACTGCAAGCTGACTTGAAGGCGCGCGATGCGCAGGAGCCGGCTGAACAGGTCCTTACTTGACTTTTCCTTTTCAATCCGGTCTTTGATTCCCGGACTTTGCGCCAGTTTATTCAACGCCGTTTCAAGACCCTCATCCTGAAGCTCCCGCGACATTCCTGAGACAAAATCCTGCCAGACCGCTTTTTTTTCGAAGCCCAGGGACCGCTTCAACGCTTTGAGACTTTCCGCTTCCATTTCATTCCCCGATGCGAGCAGGAGGAGCGCGACAATGTCCTTGACAAACTCATAGTCGGCAAGCTGTTTGTCCCCCGACACCTGATAGGGAATGCCGCTGCGTTCAAACGCCTCAACGACGGCAAGGCTCTGGGCGTTCGTGCGGTACAGTACGGCGCAGTCGCCGAATGTCTTTTCGCCGCTTTCCGCTCCGTCAACCCTGCCGCTGTCGTGCGAGAACATGCTGGTGCCGCCCACCAGCTTTTCAATCTGGTGGACGATATATTCCGCCTCGGCAAGGTCGGTCGCCGCTTCGTGGATGACAAGCCTGCCCTCGAGATGCAGCGCGGCCGTCGGGGGAGGAACGCTCCCGCTGCTTTCTGCGGATATCACATGGCCACT
Organism: Chitinivibrionales bacterium; assembly: GCA_035516255.1. Taxonomy (NCBI): domain Bacteria; kingdom Pseudomonadati; phylum Fibrobacterota; class Chitinivibrionia; order Chitinivibrionales; species Chitinivibrionales bacterium. Next base: position 182,291 of record DATJAL010000047.1, read on the forward strand.
TGCCGTGAGCAGATTCGATGCGGAGCGGTAGTTCTCAGAAAGAAAGACGGTCTCGGCGCCGGGAAACGTTTTTTCGAACATGCCGAAGAACCGGACGTCCGACCCGCGGAACCCGTAAATCGCCTGGTTCGGGTCGCCGATCGCGGTGATGCGCACCCCGTCGTGGACGAGAATTTTTAAAAGTTCATGCTGAACATCGTTGATGTCCTGGTATTCATCCACAAATATGAAACGATAGACTGACCGGACTTCGCGGAGCGCGAATTCGTTTTCGGCAAGCAGTCTCACGGCAAAGCGGAGAATGTCGTCAAAGTCAAGAAGGCCGGATTCATGAAGGGCCGCATCATACTGTTCAATCTCCGGATCGGCCTCCAGCGATGAATAAAAGGACTTGTTTTTTAATACCGCCTCGAGCAGCGCCTTTCTCCGCGAAGGCGGCCATCCGGGAAACGCCTTTTTGACGGCTGTGTCGCGCTGGACGTCGGTGGCGATGGAAAAATTCTTAGGCGCATTCGACCGTTCGGGATACAATCGCAACAAGTCGAGGCAGAACCGGTGAAACGTGCCGACAAAATATATTTCGTCCGCAGTGTCCCCAACGAGAGACGAGATGCGCACGCGCATTTCCTCGGCCGCCTTGTTGGTAAAGGTAATGGCGAGGATTTTTTCGCGGTTTTTAAGAAGTGGAATTGTTTTAGCGATCCTGTGGACGAGGGTGTGGGTTTTTCCCGTACCGGGGCCGGCAATAATCAAGAGATGGGAACCGGCGTGATCGACGGCCGCGTGCTGAACTTCATTTAATCCTGCGCCTTGTTTTTCTCCTTTGATTTCCTGAGGAATTTTTGGCGCAGGACTTTTTCCCCGGTTTTCCGGAACGGCTTTTTTTTTATCGCCGGGCAGTATTCGTTTTACGCTTTCTTTCTCTTTTCTTACAATTGAGTCTTCCCGGGATTCATCATCAAACATGGTTAATTGTCGCTTCTCCGCTTTGCGCTCTTTGTCTGAAAATATTTTTATCGTCCCATATTCTCCGTCGTATCCCGCGTTCACCGTGACCTCGCCATTGCGCACGCGGCGCACACCCTCCGCGACCATGTCGCCCGCAGCTTTTGCTATCCTGTCAAGCGTCGCGTCGAGCAGGGCCGCAAACTCGCCGCCGATGTCGCCCACGAGCCGGTTGTACAGTATGTCAACCTTCTGCGAGGCCGGCCCGACGCCAAGGCATTCGCCGATGATCTCGGCGAGCGGGATCATGCTTTTATACGGTCGCCACCGTTTTCCCTTTTCGCCTTCGGCCCGGTCGGCAAGCTCCTCGACCCGCGCCATGACGCCCACGGTCACGGGCTTTCCGCACACCGGGCACAGGCCCTTGTTTTTAAGGGTATCGCGCGGGTGCATGCGTGTCTGGCATTTGCGGTGGCCGTCGTAATGGTACTTTCCCTCCTCAGGGAAAAACTCGACGGTGCCGAGAAGTCCCTTGTCGCTCGGATCGCGCAGCGCGTTGAGCAGCCCCGCGTACGACAGGTCCGTATCGAACATGTTGGCCTCTCGGCCGAGCTTGTTCGGCGAATGCGCGTCGGAATTTGAGACCAGCAAAAAATTATCGAGGATTGACAGCCGCCAGTTCATGAGCGGATCGGATGACAGGCCCGTCTCCAGTGCGTAAATATATTTAGTCAGGTCACCGAAGCATTCCTCGACGGTGTTGAACCCGCTCTTTGACCCGAGCACCGAAAACCACGGCGTCCATACGTGCGCGGGAACCAGGATGGCGTCGGGATTGCACGACAGCACGATTTCGAGCAGGTCGCGGCTGTCAAGCCCAAGGATAGGCCTGCCGTCGGAGCGGATGTTGCCGATGGCCTCGAGCTTTAAGGTCAGCTTTTCCAGCGTTGAATAATCGGGCACAAAAACGACATTGTGTACCTTGCGGACTTTGCCGTCCCTTTTGTAAATATTTGAAATTTCCGTTGAAAGAATGAACCGCACGTCGCCTTTGCATGACGGCGGAAGGTCTTTTTCGATCACTTTGCAAAACTCCGGCTTCAGCCTGAACAGCCCATTACCGCACGGAGCAAGCTTTGTTTTAATTTCTTCGTACCATTTCGGGTGCACGCAGTCGCCCGTGGCCACCACCTGAATGCCCTTGAGCTGCGCCCACAGCCACAGATGTTCAAAGTCCAATTGGCTGCTTGTCGCGCGGGAATATTTGGAGTGGATGTGGAGGTCGGCGTAGTATTTCATGGCAAAAGAAAAATAAATAATAAATTTAAAGGCGGGGGAAGTATCCCCCTCGCTTCAGCCCGTCCGCGCACCTTGATAATTTTAAGGATTTCAAGTAAATAAAATTATTCCCAAGATCGTAGTCCTATCGGTTTTAAAATCAGTGAGGCGATTGAAAATAAAAATTTAAAACGTATCATTCTGTTTCTCCCCCGGGCGGCCTGCGGACGCGATAGAACCTTCAAGAAAGGGATCGCTTCGCCGGCCGCCTCCCCCTTTTTATAGCACTCTAATCTTCTTCTCTGCGTCTGTGCGTTGGATTTTATTTTTTTCTCTGTGCTCTCTGTGTCTCTGTGGTGATTTTTTTTATCCGTCTCTTTTTACCGTTTCCGGCGAAAACGCCGGCGTACACACCGCGATGTATTCAGCGCCTTCGGCGCCGGGCGTGGAATACTGGACCCATTCTCCTGCGTGGGCAATCACGGCCTGACCTGCATTTACCTCAATCGTTCCGGTCTTGTGTTTCACGTGAACCCTGCCTTTGAGTACCACCGTGTATTCATCGAACGCAGGCGTCTGGCCCGGCTCGACCCATCCCTGCGGGCTTTTCATCCTCGCAACACTTACACCGGTCGTGTTTGAATTGATGCGGCCGATGAACTCCTCGATTTTCTTGGGTTTGTTGCCGGCGGCAGAAACAATGGTTGGTTTTTCGATGAGGCGGGGCATGGTTTTTCTCCTTTTTGATAATATAAAATATCCAGGTGGGGAAAGCATCCCCCTCGCTCGAGCCCCCTCCTGGGTGCAGCCGGGCACCAGCCGTGGCAGCCCGAGCCGAAGGCGAGACCGGAGCGAGGGCCGACCCCTTCGCGCAGGGGAACGCCCGGATTTTTATTCATATTTAAAATTTTCTTTTTAATAACTAATAGCCCTAACTATTTTTTACCCCGATGAAGCAGATCGAACTCCTCATGGATGCGACTGCCTTGGACCGGGCCCTCACCCGGATTTCCCACCAGATATTGGAAAAAAACCAGAACCTCAAGAAATTCGGCATCGTGGGCATGCAGACGCGCGGCGTGTACCTGGCCCAGCGCATCGCGGCGAAGATCAACGAGCTCGAGAAGACCAAATTCACCGCGGGCGTGCTCGACATCACCATGTACCGCGACGACTACCGCAGGGCGCTCAAACAGCCCAAGGTGAAGGTCACCAACATTCCGTTCGACATCAGCGGAATCGACATGATCCTGGTGGACGACGTGCTTTACACCGGGAGAACCGTTCGCGCCGCGCTCGACGCGCTCAACGACTTCGGCAGGCCCAAGAGCATACAGCTCGCGGTGCTCATCGACCGCGACTATCGCGAGATGCCCATCCGCGCCGACTACGTGGGCATGACCGTCACCACGCGCAAGAACCAGGAGGTGGCGCTCAAGGTGAAGGAAGTCGACGGCGAAGACTCTTTATGGCTCATGGAACTCGAAAAGGGCGATTAGAAATAACGCCAATGAAAATAAGGAAATCTTACTCATTAGTTAAAATCATGTACATCATTTTCCAATCTAGAGAATCCCTGTGGCGCTGACCATAAAGCATCTGCTCGGCCTCGAAGGCGTGTCGAAGGAGGACATCACCCTCATCCTCGACACGGCCGACACCTTTTACGAGGTGCTCCAGCGCGAGATCCCCCAGGTGCCCACCCTGCGCGGCAGGACCATTGTGAACCTCTTCTTCGAAAACAGCACGCGTACGCGCATGTCGTTCGAGTTGGCCGAAAAGCGGCTCTCGGCGAGCCCGCTCAACTTCTCCACCTCCACGAGCTCGGTTGCCAAAGGGGAATCGCTGCGCGACACCATGCGCAACATCGAGGCCATGAAGATCGACATGGTGGTGGTGCGGCACAGCGCGGCGGGCGCGCCCTTGTTCCTCACGCGCTGCACCGACGCGGCCATCATTAACGCGGGCGACGGCTTGCACGAGCACCCCACCCAGGCGCTGCTTGACATGATGACCATACGCCAGAAGCTGAAAAAACTCGACGGCCTCAAGGTGGCCATCATCGGCGACATCCTGCACAGCCGCGTGGCACGCTCAAACGCCTGGGGCATGACGACCATGGGCATGGACGTGACGCTGTGCGGCCCGCCCACCCTGCTGCCGCAGCACCCCGATGTCCTGGGCGTGCGGGTCACCGACAGCATGGACGAGGCGCTGCGCGGCGCCGACGTCGTGATGCTTTTGCGGCTCCAGCTCGAGCGCCAGGGAAGCGGCCTGTTCCCCTCCATCCGCGAATACCGCGAGCGCTACGGGCTCGACCTTGACAAATTAAACAAGCTGCCCGGCGACATCATCGTGATGCACCCCGGCCCCATCAACCGCGGCATCGAGCTCGCCTCCAACGTGGCCGACTCGGGCAAAAGCGTGATCCTCGACCAGGTGACCAACGGCGTGGCCGTGCGCATGGCCGTCCTCTTCCTTCTCGGCGGAGGCGAGCGTGTATAAGAAACCCAACGGCCAGACCGTGTATAAGCCCGGCATCGAGGCCCATCCCGCGAACATCCTCATCAAGAACGGCCGCGTGATAGACCCGGCCAACCGTATCGACGAGCAGGTGAACGTGGGCGTGGAAAACGGCGTGATCAAATTCCTGGGCAAGGAAGTTCCGCAGGGATTCCGGCCGCAGGAGGAGATTGACGCGGAGGGAATGTGGGTGGTGCCCGGCCTCATGGACATGCACGTGCACCTGCGCGAGCCGGGACGCGAGGACAAGGAGACCATCGAGACCGGCACGCAGGCCGCGGCCGCCGGCGGGTTCACCGCGGTTGCCTGCATGCCCAACACCAACCCGGTGCTCGACGAGGAATCCAAGATCCGCTACGTGGTGCAGCGCGGACAATACTGCCCGTGCCGCATCTATCCGGTGGGCTCCATCACCAAGGGGCTTGCGGGCGAGGAGCTGTCGCCGTTCGGCGAGATGGTGCGCGCCGGCGCCAGGGCAGTGAGCGACGACGGCAAGAGCGTGCGCAAGTCCAACATGATGAAGAACGCGCTCAACTATTCGAAATCATTCAAGATACCCGTGATCTGCCACTGCGAGGACGTCGACCTCTCGGCCGGCGGCCAGATGAACGAGGGTCTCGCATCCACGCGTTTGGGCCTGCGCGGCATCCCGTCGATCGCCGAGGACATCATCGTCACGCGCGACCTCATGCTCGCGGCGTACACGGGCGCGCGCGTCCATATTGCGCATGTGTCAACCGCCGGCGCCGTGCGCATGATCCGCGACGCCAAGCAGCGCGGCGCGGCCGTCACCTGCGAGACCTGCCCGCACTACTTCACACTGTGCGACGACGACATCGTCGGCTGGGACACCAACCGCAAGATGAACCCGCCGCTGCGCACCGACGCCGACCGCAAGGAGATCATCGCGGCGCTTTCCGACGGCACCATCGATGTGATCGCGAGCGACCACGCGCCGCACGTGAGCGAGGAGAAGGACGTGGAGTTCGACGCGGCCAGCTTCGGCGTGATCGGGCTCGAGACCTCGCTTGGCGTTGCGCTCACCCAGCTTGTCGCCAAAGACATCCTCATGCCCGCCGACCTCGTGGAGAAGATGAGCCTCGCGCCCAACCGGATCCTCGGGCTCGACGGCGGCACGCTCTCCATCGGCAAGCGCGCCGACATCACCATCATCGACCCCAAGACCAAATGGACGGTCGACCCCGAAAACTTCTTCTCCAAGTCCCGCAACACGCCGTTTGCCGGCCTCGAGCTAGCGGGATTTGCAAAAGCGACGATACTGGGCGGGGCGATTGTGTATATACGAGATTCAAGCAAATAAAATTCAATCGGGGGAGAAGTCTCTCCCCCGGCCTCGGCCTCCTCGCCGCAAGCCCGAACCTTCAGCTGGGCGCACCCTTGTTGCGACAGGTAAAAGACAAAAGAGGTTGATTCTGATTTGATTGATCACTGCCCGCTGGGCTACTGACATCTAATTTTTTAGAGCACGCTTGTGAGCGGTGGTTGCTTAAGACGACTGATTGCCTGCAAACACTCCGAATTTTTCCCGCCTTTGTAAACTTTTTCCCGTTCAAATAAGTCAAGAAATCGGTTGATATTTTTCCTCTTTTATACTAAGATATATAATGGAATTTTCAGCGTTTTTAGCTGCAGGTTCAGGCGGCCCAAACAGTTTGATACCGAGCAACGCTGTACCGTCCACCATTCGGAAAAGCTGATGGAAACACTCAGCAACAATCAAAAACCGGGCGACGACGCCGAAAATGCCGGCTCGTTCACCTTCAAGCGCGTGCCCCATGTGATGATCCTGCCCGACGGCTCCAAACCCGACACATTGGGTTCAGGAACCATCTCTTCCCTCTTGGGTGTTGGCGGTATGTCAAACGTGTATGAAATCTGGAATCCCCAGCTTGAAATGAAACGGGCGGTAAAACTCCTGCACCCGAATTATTCCAAAGAGTCGAAGGAGCGGTTTGAAACGGAAATTAAAATTACCGCCAAGCTCGACCATCCGAACATCGTCGAAATCCACGCGGTGGGCGAATGGAACGGTCTTCCCTACATCGAGATGGAAAAGATCGAGGGCGTCACGCTCGAAAAACTGCTGAGCGACCGGGGCGGGCTGCCGTTCGAGGTGTGCACGTCGATCGGCATCATGATGAGCCGGGCGCTGCGCTACGCGCACAGCCACCAGTACACCCTGTACGGCGAAACCTACCGGGGCATCATCCACCGCGACCTGAAGCCCAACAACATCATGGTGACCGACGAGGGCAATGTCAAGCTCATGGACTTCGGCATCGCGCGGCCCATCGACGCGTCGATCCACACCACCGACAGCACATCGGTCATGGGCACCATGCAATACCTGTCGCCGGAGCTGCTCGAGGGGAAAACGCCGGACATCCGCACCGACATCTATTCGCTCGGCGCAATCCTGTACGAGGTGGTCACGGGCATCAAGGCATTCACGGAGAGCAACATCTCAAAGCTGATGCTTTGCAAAATAAGAAACGAATACAAACCGCTTGACTCGTTCAAGCTCAAGATCCCGCCCCGGTTAAAGCGGCTCATCAGGAAATGCCTGAACCGCGAACGCGAAAAACGGCCCCCGGACGCCGCGGCCATGCTCGCGGAGCTCACCAGGATCCACAAGGCGCTGACGCCGCAGACGCCCGAGGCGGTCATGCAGGCGTTCGTGGGAACCGGCGGAGAAAAAATGGTGGTGGGGATCAAGAGGCAGATTCCGGTTTGGCCGATTGCCGCCGGTCTTGCCGCGATGATTTTTATTGCCGGTGCGGTTCTGATATACCGATCTGTCAACAAATCCCGGCGGGCAGCGCCGGCGGTTGTCGCCGTGAAAACGGCCCGGCCGCCTGTAATTGCGCAGGCCGGGCCTGAATTGAAAAAACCTGCTCCCGGTAAGCCGCTCGAAAAATCGGCCAGGCCCGCAAGACCCGTATCGCAGGCGGCCATCAACAAGACAACGGAGCCCTTGCGGAAAACCGACGTCACCATCATCGACGAACTCAAGAACCGGTTCGGCACGCAGGACGCGCTCGAACTTTTTGTCAAGGAGATAAAACTCGGAAAGTTTGACGAGGCATCCAAGGTGTTTGGGTATATTCCGGCGGACGCACAGCAGTCCAAGACCGCCCTCATTTACAAGATGCGAATGTTCGAGGGCCTAGGCGACAAGACCAATCTCGAACAGATGATGCTGACCCAGGCCGTTGACGACGCAGAATTCTACCTTGAAAAGGCGAAATACTATTACGGTGCGGGCAATTCGGAAAAATGCCTTGACTTCCTTGACGCGTGCGCAAAATCGCGGGGCGAATTCCTTGACGCGGCGGCGCTGCGGCAGGACGTGCTCTACTACAAGGCGCTCTGCTACTCGAAGGAATTCGACAGCCATCCGAGCCGCGCCACCATGAAAAACGCCCTCGATTCGTGGTTCGAGGTCAAGCTGCTGCTGCGCGATTCGGCGGCCCATCCGTATTTCAAAAAGGCGGAAAGCGAAATGCAGCGGATCGGCGACAAGGCAAAGGACATAAAAGGATAATACATGATCGCGATCAGGCCACGGCATCTTCTTTACACTGCGGTCTTGTTTTACGCGGGGTTGCTCTCCCGGGCCGCCGGCGCTGATTTTCAGGCGATCCTCGGGGACCTTCCCAAAACCGTTTCCGCTGAAAAGGGGCCGTACCTGGTCACCTCGGACATTTACGTCCCGGCGGGAAAGACCGTGGTGGTGGATGCGGGCGCCGTGTTTCTTTTCAAGAATTTCACGGGCCTGCACGTGCAGGGCACGCTCATCGCCAAGGGCACCGCCGAAAAGCCGGTGGTGTTTACTTCGGAGAACGACAAGCGCTTCAATAAGGAGACCGCCCTCATCGCCAACCCATACGACTGGAACGGCATTTTCATCCACAACGACGCGATCGGCACCGACCTGCAGCACGTCGAGGTGGTATATTCTGTGTACGGCATCAACGCGCTCACCAGGTTCTTCCGCATCGTCGCCGGCACGTTCAGGGACAACGGCAGGGCAAACCTCACCATCGAGGGCCAGGCCCAGGCCGTGACCGCGGAGCCATACACCTATTCCCTTTCGGTAAAGAACGCCGCTATTGACGGCGTGCCCGTGAAAATCCTTCTGGACCCGGACGCGCGCCGGCGCAACATTGTTCGCTACACGGGAATCGGGGTGCTGGCGGCCGGCGTCGTGGCCGGCGCGGTGTTCACAACGCAATGGGACGCCTCAAAAAAACGCATGAGCACGGTGGCGGGCGACCTGTTTACTTATACCAGCTCCGATTTCACTGCCGCGCAGTCGGCGCGGAACACCAATGCCGCGCTCATGACCGCGTGCTATGCGCTCGGGTTCATCGGCGCGTGCGGGTTTACCTATTCGTTTACGTTTTAGGAAGTAACGTCATGAACCGAAAATTAACATCAATGCTTCTCGCCGCATGGCTCATGCCGCTTTTCTTCCTTTTCTGCACCAACGACTACAACCCATTCACCGACCAGTCAAAGGCCCGCGCGGTCGTCACGCATAAAACCTTCAGGGACGTTGACACGCTTTCGATTTTCACCACCGAAACCCTGATGGTTCAGTTGGCCGTGCGCGAGCTGGTCGATTCGTTCTCGGTGGTCGCGCCGTCGAACCGCCGCGCCGCCGACACGTTCGTGGTGAGAAAAACGGCCGGCCAGATTCTTCCGGCCGGTCCGTACACCTGCCTGATCTCCCTTACCGACACCGGCTGGATAACCATCACGGTCAACACGTTCAGGAGCAACGGCGAGCGCGTGCCGCAGGATTTTTTTGTCTTTTGCAAATCGCCGCTGGGCCAAGGCGCCATCACCGGCGACTACGGCGACACCCTGCGGCTGTCGACCGCGCCCGTACGCGACGCCGACGTGGCGTACCACTGGGATTTCGGCAACGGCGTTGTTGTCAACTCTCCGCTGCCGCAAACCACTGCCGTGATCAAAATGCAGACGGTCATGACCGCCGGATCGCTGTGGGTCTCCGACCCCTCGGGTGGCCATGCCTCGCCACGCTGCGCGTTTGCCTACAACCTCACCGACAGCACGGCGCCCATCATCATGTGCGCCAACGATCAGTTCGTTGGAAAGGACACCATCGTCACCGGCGACACCACGTTCTATTTCAAGGTGAAAATCTGGGACCCGGCGCAGGTGCAGCCCGTGTACAGCGCGATGATCAACGGCGGGCAGTTCGACATCAACAACGACCCCTATTATGTGCAGGTCTTCGGCCGCATGGACACGTTCAAGGTTTTCTCGCCGGTCGTGGTGACGGCTATTGACAACCAGTACAGCCAGAAATCCTCCCGCAAGACGTTCTGGCTCAGGTTCAGCGACTCCCTGTCGCACGGCAAGGGCTTATACATCACGGTCAGCGAACCGGAGGGCGACCTGTCGGCGAGCTCGGTCAGGCAGGTATCCATATTCGGGAACGTAGAGGATTACGCGCACGATTCGATCAACGCGGTATTGAAACTGTTTGTCAATGACCTTCCCACCGGCGAATCATACGCGGCGCGGGGAAAATACAGCGTGCTGTGGAATTTCGGCCTTACCCTGGGCGACGGCGCGAACAAGATAAAAGTCGCCGCCTATTCACCCGGCGGCGACTCGCTCGCCGAAAAATCCTTCACGATCTTTTTTGACCCCGGCCTCAAGGACACGGTGCCGCCGGTCATTCTCGAAATCACCGCGAACGGGAAAACGGCCGATTACCACTTTGTCACCACGGACACCGCGGCGATCAGGATCATCGCCTTTGACGAAGGGTCGGGCATCGATTCCCTGACGGTCAATGGGAAGCGGCTGCTCATGACGCCCGAGGGAAACGGCTTCATCTGGTTCGACAGTGTCATTGTCGTGCACCGGCCCTCGGGAAACCTGTTCTGTGTGCGGGCAAAAGACAGGGCGGGCAACCGGGATTCCGTTTCCTTTACTTTGTATATGAACAACCCCCCGGAGATCATCCTTGCCCCCGCCGTGCAGAACCAGGTCTTCGCGGGCGCGTTGTTTTCAAGCCAGATCCGCTGCATCGACCGGGACCTTGACACAATAAGAATCCAGAAAGTGGACGGTCCCGCCAATCTCACCGTCACCGCGGACGGCCAGATATCGTGGACCCCGCTGCCGGCGGACTCCGGCATGCACACGGTGCTAATGCGCGTTTCGGACGGGTACCAGGACGTTTTCTACACCTTCCAGGTGACCGTCCTCACCGTTTCCGCGCTTCCGCAGATGGCCCGGATCGACACGCAGCACACCGCCTACGCCCCTTATGTGGAAGCGGGAAAAGACAGCCTCGTCATTTTGGTAAGAACACTCTACGACACCCTTGACACGCCGCTCGTGTTTTCCGCGTTTTTATACAACTCCCCGCTCCCCATGAACGGCAGGCTCCTCGTGTGGAAGCCGGAAATCAAGGACGTGGGAATTCGTTCCGTAAAGTTGAAGATCACCGACCCCTATTCACGGAGCGACAGCATGCTCGCGGTGGTGACGGTGGTGCCGCCCAACCAGCCGTGCACGCTGCACGTGACGTACAACATTCCGACGACGCCGGCCGGCGAGCTTGACCTCTCCTCGGCCGCGCAACCGGAAACGCTTTTCTTTTCTGTCAAGGACCCCGACATCCCGGCCGTGGAGCGCGACACGGTGAAGATCCGCTGGCCCGCGAGCCAGACGCAGATGGTGCTCGACTCAACGCGGCAGTTTTTGCTCATCCTTGCGCCGAAATCCGGGACAAAGACCAAAGACACCGTGTGCGTGTCGGTTTCCGACCGCGGCGGCCATGCCGACTCCATGAAATTCTTCATCTCCTACGGCGCGACGGTAACCCCGGGATTCACGGGGAAAATCGTGATCAACACCAGGTCGAGCGGCGCGTCCATCAGCGCCCCGGTGACCGGGTTCCCGCTCCTCGTCCGGCTTGATACAACGTCATTTACAAGGAAGAATTTCAGCGACGCCGCTCCGAACGGCGCGGACGTGCGTTTCAAAAAGCCCGACGGAACGCCGCTTCCCTACCAGATCGAGCGGTGGAACGGCACGGCGTACCTTGCGGAAATCTGGGTAAAGGTTGACACCGTGTATCCGATGAACGACACGCAATACATCACGATGACCTGGGGCGCCGGCTCATTAATGGACAGCTCGAACGGCAGGGCCGTGTTCGACACCGCCGCCGGCTACGTGGGCGTCTGGCACATGAGCGACGGATCTCAGGCGCAGAACGCCAATTCGGCGCAGGCGCAGTTCAACGCGGTGCCGACGCTGACCAGCGGCCCGGCGCCGGGAGTCATCATAACCTACGGCACGGGCATCATCGGCGGCGCCGCCGACAGCATGATAAACGACAGATTTCTGAACGCGGGGCTGCTGCCGACCATGCAGAATGTCTCGGTAAGCGCATGGGTAAACCCCGCGGCCAGGGCCGGATTTTCCAAAATCATCAGCAAGTCATGGAACACGTATCAAAATCCGTATCAGGTCTTTTCCCTTGAGGAGACGGGGCCAAAGGATACCGCCGTTCAATTCCACGTGGGACTGTCCGGGCAATTTTCCGCATACGCGGTCTACAAAGACTCGATTCCAATCGGCTCCTGGACGCACCTCGCGGGCACCTACGACGGCATGACCATGCGGCTGTACGTGAATGGAACGGAAGCGGCCACGTATTCATGGACCTCCGGTTCCGTGCCCGCCGTTCCCTTAAACCAGATGCCCTGGACCATTGGCGGATGGGGCGGGAACACGATGGAGTGTTTTCAGGGGAAAATCGACGAGGCGAGGATTTATCGCGGGGTGTGGACGGCGGACTATATAAAATTGTCGTATGAGAATCAAAGGGAAGGTGGCGCGCTGTTGCAGTTTAGATAATTACAATCTCCCTTGACAATTTGGATTAGTTGACAGATAATAAACGGAATGCGCTCATCATTTTATTGACATGAGGTAAATTACCCCGGTATCTCCCCCGCCTTCTTCTTCAATTCTGCCAACAAATTCAGCGCGTCCAGCGGCGTGACCTGGTTCAAGTCCATGTCCTGCAGTTGTTGAATTATTTCCCCCTGCATCGAGTCCACTATGTTAAGTTGCACGCCGCTTTCAAACAGGTCCGTCTGTTTTGCGTTTTTCTTTTCTCCCTTGCGGCGGGCGAGCACGGGCTTGTGGTCGGGCGTGAGCTCCATGTTCTCGAGGTTCGAAAGGATCTCCTTTGCGCGGATGATCACGGGCCTGGGCACGCCCGCCAGCCTCGCCACCTGGATGCCGTAGGAATGGTCGCAGCTGCCCGCGTCGATCTTGCGCAGAAAGATGATCTTGTCGTTCCACTCCTTCACCTTGATGTGCAGGTTCTTGATTCTCGGGAACAGAAGCGCCAGCTCGGTGAGCTCGTGGTAATGCGTGGCGAAAAACGTTCGCGCGGCGTGGCCTTCGGCCTCGTGGAGGAATTCGGCGACCGCCCAGGCGATGGAGATGCCGTCGAACGTCGAGGTGCCGCGGCCGACCTCGTCGAGCAGCACGAGGCTCCGGTCGGTCGCGTTGTTGAGGATGTTTGCTACCTCGATCATCTCCACGAGAAAGGTGCTCTGGCCGCGCGCAAGCCTATCCGAGGCGCCCACGCGCGTGTAGAATTTGTCAACAATGCCGACCTCGGCCGACGCCGCGGGCACGAACGAGCCCATCTGCGCCATGAGCGCTATGAGCGCGTTCTGCCGCAGGTACGTTGATTTTCCCGCCATGTTCGGGCCGGTGATGAGCAGGATCTGCGCGTCGGCCGCTTTACACTCGGTGTCGTTGGGAACGAACTGATCGCCTGCCGGGATCATGCGCTCCACCACCGGGTGACGGCCGTCCCTGATGTAAAGATCGGCGCCCGTCGTGAGCACGGGCCTGCAATAGCCGTATTCGGAGGCGACCTTTGCAAGCGAGACATACACGTCGAGAAGCGCGATTGCACCGGCGGCCTTCTGTATCGCGGCGCATTGCGCCGCAATGCTCTTGCGCAGCGCGACAAATAGGTCATATTCGAGCGCGGAACATTTCTCCTCGGCGCCCAATATTTTCGATTCCATCTCCTTGAGCTCGGGCGTGATGAACCGCTCGCCGCTTGTCAGCGTCTGCTTGCGGATGTAATTTTCGGGCACCGACGACAGATTGGCCTTCGACACCTCGATGTAATAGCCGAACACCTTGTTGTAGCCCACCCTAAGCGACGAGATGCCGCTGCGGCCGCGCTCCGATTCCTGGAGCGTTGCAATCCATTTTTTCCCGTTGATTGACGCGCTGCGAATCTCGTCGAGCTCGGCCGACACGCCGGTCTTGATGAGCCCTCCCTCGCGTATGGAAAGCGGCGGGCCAATCACGATGGTGCGCTGCACCGATTGAACAAGCGGATCGAAACCCTCGAGCGACCGGCGCAGTTCCTTGACGGAAGCGCACGGCGAGCTTGCCAGAATTTTGATGATCTTGGGAAACACGTCGAGCGACTGTGCCAGGCCGAGCACGTCGCGGGCGTTGGCCCGTTCGTAAGTCACGCGGCCCACGAGCCGTTCCACGTCGGCGATCTGCTTCAGGAAAAGTTCCGCCTCGCCACGCACGAACACGTCGGCCTTGAGCCAGGCGACGCAGTCGAGCCGCTCGTTGATGGCGGCCGCGTCGCGCAACGGGTGGGTGATCCACGTCTTGAGCAACCGGGCGCCCATGGCCGTGCTCGTCTTGTCAAGCACCGACAGCAGCGTGCCGCCCTCGTCGTCGGTGTGCATGGGCCGCAGCAGCTCGAGGTTGCGGATGGTGGACGGGTCGAGGTCGGCAAAACTTGACAGCGTGCGGGGCAGCAGCGCTACGATGTGCCTGAGCTCGTTTTTCTTCTGCTCCTTGAGGTATGAAAGCAGGCCGCCGGCCGCGCAGATGCCCGCGCCGAACCGCTCGAGCCCCATGCCCTGCAGCGTGGCCACCCCGAAATGCGAGGTGAGCGCGGCGGCCGCGTTTTCAAATGCGAACTTCCACGGATCGTATTTCGACACCGGAACCTGCCGCAGGTTCTGCGAAACAATAGCAGCCAGCGGGTTTTCCTCGCCCCCGGAAAGCAGAACCTCGGCCGGCCCGATGCGCACGAGTTCTTCCGCGAGTCGTGAAACCGGGATCTCCTCGGCCTGGAACAGACCTGTTGACAGATCGCAAATCGCCGCGCCGCAGCAGTCTTTTGCCGCCACCGCAGCCACGATGAAGTTGTTGCTCTTCTCCTCGATGAAATTGTCCTCGGTGGCGGTGCCGGCCGTGATGATCTCAACGATGTCGCGCTTCACCACACCCTTTGCGTTCTTTGGGTCTTCCGTCTGTTCGCAGATGGCGATTTTATACCCCGCCTTCACCAGGCGGTTGGCATACCGGTCGAGCGCGTGATAGGGGAACCCGGCAAGCGGCACATCCTCGGCGCTGCCGTGGTTGCGCGAGGTGAGGGTGATGCCCAGCACCTTCGACGCGATCTTGGCGTCGTCGTTGAACATCTCGTAGAAATCGCCCATGCGGTACAACAGCACGGTCTCGGGGTTCTGCGCCTTGATGGCGTTGTACTGCCGCATGAGCGGCGTGAGCGAGTCCTGCGGCGATTGGAAATTGAGAGAGGTCATGACCTAACCGGTTTGCGTTAAACGGTTGCGGGCGGCGTGTCCTTCTCGTCAAGAACGGCAGCGCCCGCGCCGGACGCGGCTTTTTCGGCCTCCACCTGCTGCAACTGCGTTTCGGTGAGATCACCCAGTTTCTCCTTTGCCAAGGCCTCGAACTCTTCGATGCGCGGCAGGTCGGCGATCTTGTTGATGCCGAAATAGGCAAGAAACTCCTTGGTCGTGGCGTAGAGCAGGGGGCGGCCGGGCTTTTCGCTGCGGCCGGCGATGGTGATGAGCCGCTTTTCCAACAGCGTTTTCATGGCACCGTCGGAAAGCACCCCGCGGATCGACTCGATCTCGGCCTTGGTGATGGGCTGCTTGTACGAAATGATGGCAAGGCATTCAAGCGATTGTATAGAAAGTTTTTTCGCGGCCTTTTCCTTGAACAGCTGCACCACCCAGGGGTAATAATACGACACGGTGCGGAACTGGTATCCGCCGCCGATCTCCACGATCTCGAACGGGTGGCGCTCTTTGCCCAGCTGCGTATTGATTTTCTCCACCATCTGCCGGATCTTGCGGCCGTCGGGCATTCCCGGCACGATCGCCTTGATCCGGTCGGTGGTGAGGATCTCGTCCGACGCGAACAAAAGCGCCTCGAGCACGCGGAGCGGGTTGTCGGGCGCGTTTGAGTCGGGGATGGGAACGTCTTCCGCGCTTTCGGCCTCGAGCGCGGCGGTATTCTGGGCCACCTGCGCGTCGCTGGTTTGCGGGCCGGCGGTCTCTTCGGCCGCCAGGGGAGGATCGACTTGCTCCATCGGTTTTTCCAAATTACCCGGATCAAGGTTCGCGTCGTTTTCTTCTGTCATGGAGGTCCTTGCTTTAGGAGTTGGTGTTTCTGGGTGGTAATATAAATCATTACCGTAATTTGTTAAATACTCATATATCTATAATATTAACACTTTGCGGGGGAGAAGTCTCTCCCCTGGGGTGCAGCTTCCGCCGCCGCGCGGTTGTCGTCGAAGTGTGGGGTCGGGCGCGGCGGCGGTGATCTGCACCCACACCCCTCTCCCGGCTTTGTTTACGCGGGGAGAGGGGCACTTGTGTTCTCTGTTGTCAAATGAAGTATCGAAAATAAATCGAAAGGATAGTCAAAAATTATAAAGTAATTTGCCTGATGGATTTGAAAAAGGGGGGATGATGTTACGCGCCAGGGGCGATTGGAGGCCGCGCCAGAGCGCGGTGCTGCCCGGCCACGGCCGCGAAGCGGCATAGCGCCGCGGCAGCCCGAGGGCGAGCCCGAGACCGGAAGGAGAACCGACCCGACCCTGAGCCTCGGCGAAGGGGAGGGGAACGCCCGGATTTTAATTTTCAAGTGAAAAGCGGTTTCTCCGCCAAAGATCTTAAAACTTATTACACCGAGAAATCCCTCAGCGGAATGACGTCGGGCAGTTTATCGCGGGTTTGGCCGAAGAGCTCGGTGGGGACCCAGCGGATGGTGAGGTGCTGCACCTTGACCGTTGCGAGCGCCTCGATGACGTGCGAGTACCACGGCTGCGCCGTGGCGATGAGGAGGAGGTCGACGCGGCCGCGCGACAGCACGTCCTTGATGTTCTCGATATGGCCGAGCACCGGGTAGCCCTCGAACTCGCCGGGGAACTGCTCCTTGACGGGCCAGAGAACGCCGCGGATGCTCACGGTGGAATCGGCCTCGAAGTTCTTGATGAGCGCCGTCGCCACCTCGTCGGAGCCCACGATCACCACATTGCCGGTGCTGAACACGATGCGCCTGAGGCGCGAAACCGCCCGCGGCAGCACCTCGCGCCACGCCACGAGCGCAAGAATGATCACGATGGTGGCAACGCCGAAGGCGATACGGGAAAAGGCCATGGAGTTCACGAAAAACACCGCAGCCATGAAAATGGCCGAAGCCACGGCTCCCGACACGAGCGCGTTTCCGACGGAATACCGCTCCTTCGAGTACACGCCGCGGTAGAGAAAAATTCCCAGGAAGCTGAACGAAAGCAGCAGGTGCATGAACACCATGGTGAGCGCGCTGCCGCCGCGGTACGGGCTTTGCATTGACGAAAGGGAAAACCTCACCAGGATGCCGCCCCAGAGGATCACATTGATGAGCAGGAGATCGATGAAGCACGCGGTGAAGGTGCGGAAAAGGCTCCCGACGAAATTGAGACCGGCCTGGAGCATGATGCCCATGAAAATGAGCCAGCCCGGAAAATACGCCGCGTGCGTATGCTTGTACGTGCGCGAAAAGATGATCATGGCCTCGTAAAACGCCCTGCGTGATTTCCAGGTGAGCTTTGCCGCGCTTCTTCCCTTGAAATGGATGATCTGCGTGGCTGGGTTGTACCAGACGCTGAGGCCTTTTTCCTTGACGCGGCGGCAAAGATCAAGGTCCTCGCCGTACATGAAATACCGCTCATCGAACCCGCCCACCTCCCGGAACAGCCCCAGGGGCATGAACATGAAGGAGCCCGACACGGCGTCCACCTCGACCGTGTCGTCAGGGTCAAGATAGGTGAGGTTGTAGCGCCCGAAGCGCCTGCTTTTGGGAAACAGCCTGCTCAGGCCGGTGAGCCGGTAAAAGGCGACCGCCGGCGAAGGGAAGCTGCGCCGGCATCCCGCCTGCAGCGAGCCGTCGGCGTTGATGATCTTGGGGCCCATGATGCCGACGCTGGTACGGGACTTTAGAAACTCCACGCAGGCCGACAGCGTGTTTCTTGACACGAGCGTGTCCGGATTTAAAAAAAGGATATACGTGCCGCGGGCGGTCTTTGCGCCCACGTTGCAGGCCTTGCCGAACCCGATGTTGTTCTTGAGGCCCACCCACTTGACTTCCGGGAACTCGCCGGTGATTTTTTTCCGGGAGTCGTCATGCGACGCATTGTCCACAATGATGATTTCCGATTGCTGGTAGAGCTCGGCCTCGCGCAGGGAAAGCAGGGTCCGCTTCAGGAAGTCGGCGACCCTGAAATTGACAATGACCACCGAGATGAGCGCGTCGCGGGGGGGCACCTACACCGTCCTGTTGAACGTGGACATCAGGCGGAGCTTCCAGACGAGGATGAGGGCCTCGCGCACGATTTTCGTGGTCATCTTCGAAACGCCGCGCTTCCGGTCAGTAAATACGATCGGAATTTCCGCGATCCTGAAGCCCCGTTTCCATGTCATGTAGTTCACCTCGACCTGGAAGGAATAGCCCGACGAATCGATCTCGTCGAGCCGGATGGCCTCGAGCACCTTCCTGCGGAAGCACTTGAACCCGGCGGTGCAGTCGCGCACCGGCACGCCCGTGAGAATGCGCGCCACCAGGTTGCCGAAATAGCTGAGGAGCAGCCTGAACATGGGCCAGTTCACCACATTGACGCCCCGTATGTACCGCGAACCGATAACGAGATCGTTGTCCTTGATCGCGTTCAGAAAATCCGGCAGATATTTGGGATCGTGGGAGAAATCAGAATCCATTTCGAATACAAACTCGTACTTCCGCTCAAGCGCCCATGTGAATCCCGCCACATACGCCCTGCCAAGGCCCTCTTTTTTGGGCCGGTCGAGCACGAATATGCCGGGGAGCTTTTCGGCAAGCTCCTTGACAAGCGCGGAAGTTCCGTCGGGTGAATTGTCGTCCACCACGAGGACATGCGCGTCGGGCAGCAGGGCCTTGATCTCGGGGATGATGAGCCCGATGTTTTCCTTTTCGTTGTAGGTGGGTATGATGATGAGAACCTTGTCGTCTTGCATAATTTCCTTTGCGCCGGAGGTCCGGCAATCCTGTCAAAATAACACAGGTAACCGGCGGGGGCAAGAATGGCCTGCTTGCAATGGTTAATTCCAATCACGTAGATTTGATTGCATTAATAATGCGATAAAATATGGGCGTTTCCCCGTTTGTGGGGCGAAAAATTTTTCGCCCACAAACGGGGTCGGCCGTCCTTCCGGTCCACCCCTTCGGGTGCTTCCAAGGGTCGTCGTCCTTCGGCTCGGGCTGCCACGGTCCCTTATATGCCTGACGGCGAAGGCCGGGCAGCACCGCGCTCCTGCGCGGCCTCCAGTCCTGCCTAACGCGGCGTCGCATCATTGTGCATGGAAATTAATCAGTGGCGCCGATCGGACATGGATTACACGATAACACTCAATATGATTAACGCATCCGGTCTTCCAAGGTTTTATGGTCAACTGTCAACAATATCTAATCTAAATTGAAAATGCCTTCAAAAATTCTATTGATCAGCGTCAACCGGTGTACTACACCCTATCCCGTTTTTCCGCTCGGGCTCGCGCATGTCGGCGCCGCGCTCACGCGCGCCGGGCATACGGTCGAAATTGCCGATTGCGCGGTTGACGCTGAGGGAATTGGCAATACAATAAAAATTTTCAATCCGCATTTTATCGGCCTTTCCCTCCGCAACATCGACGACATACGGATCACCAACACGCAGTTTTTCGCCGGCGACCTGGCCGTGCTTGCAAAAGAAATCCGTTCCCTTTCAAAATCGCCGATCATCATCGGCGGAAGCGGGTATGCGCTGTATCCCGAACGGCTTCTCAAGGAATCGGGCGCGGATTTCGGCGTCAAGGGAGAAGCCGAAGAGGCGATAGCACAACTCATCGCCGCGCTTGAGAAAAAAGGCGGCTATGAAAACATCCCCGGACTTGTTTATCGAAACAAGAATGTCATCATCCAAAACGCCGTCAAGCAGTGCGCGGAAGCAAGCGTTGTCCCTCCCCTGCTTCCATCAAACCTGACGAAGTTTTACATTGACAAAAGCTCGATGCTCAACGTGCAGACCCAGCGCGGCTGCGCCCATACCTGTTGCTACTGCACCTATCCCGTCATCGAAGGCACCGCGGTCAGGGATAAAAAACCCGCGGCTGTCGGGGAAGAGCTGGAACAAATAAAAAAAACAGGCGCGCGATATTTTTTCATTGTGGATTCCGTGTTCAACTCCTCGCAGGCGCACGTCACCGGCATCTGCGAAGAAATCATCAAACGCAACCTGAACTTGTCATGGGGATGTTTTCTGCGGCCGCAGGGACTCACCCGGGAACTCACGGACCTCATGGCGGCCGCAGGCCTGTCGCACATCGAGTTCGGCTCGGACAGTTTTTCCGACAGCGTGCTTTCTGCCTATGGAAAGAACTTTTCCTTTGAGGACGTGTTTCGCTCGAGCGAATTCGCCCGTCAAGCCAGAATCCATTACGCCCATTTCCTCATCATCGGCGGACCGGGCGAGACCGAAGATACAATCCGTGAAAGTTATGAAAATTCCAAACGCCTTAAAAAGACCGTTCACTTCCCCTTTACGGGCATGCGCGTGTATCCCGGCACGCCGTTATACCGTCGCGCGCTTGCGGAACATGTCATCACCAAAGACACCGACCTTCTTCCGCCGTTCTTTTATATTTCTCCATATTTGACAAAAGATAAAATCCTCGGCCTGCTCGGCTCCTTCGCAAAGGAATCAAAAAACTGGGTCATCGGCGAGCCGCCCGAAGAAAACACCAAGACCGCTGGGAAGCTGCGCGACAGGGGCGTGACCGGGCCGCTGTGGGAGTTTCTGGCGAGATGATCACGCCGGTTTTGATACCCGGTATTTCCTCACCATTTTTTCAGGATAATACGACGCCTTGGCCCGCCGCAGCGATTCAAGGCCGAGGTCCTGTTCAAAATTGAAGGCGGTATATTTTGCGGGCATGATCTGCGCGAACTGGTGGTACATGTACTGATAGATTCCCCGGTACGCCGTTTTCGCCTTTGCAAAGTGCAGCGCGAACATCTGCTCGTTGAGCTCCTCGCCCACGATGAACCCGGCCGGGTCGTCGCCGACGTAATAGACCCCCCCGCACAGCACCAACTCCTCGTAAAGGGACAGCGCCTCGCTGCACGCCGCAAAGTCGGTGTCCGCACGCGGCTGCCTGCTTTCCCTCTGCCAGGCGTCAAGGACGTTCATCGCGTCCGCAAGACGGTCATCGGTAAGGGGCAGCGCCTTCGAAGAATAAGTTTTAAGAAACTGGTTCAACAGGTTTTTCTTGCCGTGCAATTTGTTCCCGCTGTAACTTGCCAGCTTTGCAATCTCGTGGATGTAGTCACTTTCGCCTTCGTCAAAAGATATCCGGTATTTGCCGGCATCAAAAGCGGGAAGCCATTCTTCGAGGACCGGAAACATCATCCCGTACGTTTGGATCATCCGGTCGAGCGTCTCGCTCGGCATGAGCCTGACGTCCCTGGTGGGCATCACGTAGGTATCGCCGCTTGCCGCCCTGCCGGTAATGAATATCTCCCCGTTCCTGATGACTTTGTAGTCGTGTTTAGCGCGGAACAGATACAGGTTCGCAAAGCTGTATTCCGAAACCGCGGTGGCGATTGCCTTGAGCGGTTTGTAAAGAAGCTCGCGGTGACGGAGGGAAAGGGGTTCGATGATCATACTTGTCGGATAAATAAACTATTTCTTATTTAATTTTTCGAGCGCTTTATGCGCCTCCACAATTCTCTTGTTTCCATTAAGCATAAAATCGGTGCATATCTTCCGAATACCAAGCGTATCCCCATAGGACACGATGGCATTTACAAGTTCGAACTTGCATAATTCATCGCCTTCACGCGTGAGTCAGTCCTGCAGAAGTGGCAAAACGACTTTTTTTTTGGTCTCACGACCGAAGAATGAAGTGCCATTGATGAATAGTAACGAACGAACCAGTTGTCGTTGTTTAATTGTGATTGGATGATTGACTTTGGTATTGTAATTATTGAAAGCAAGCGGGTCCCAAGAAATGTACCATTGTTATGGCGGACAAAGAAGATTCCTCCAAATAGAAGTCCGCAGTACAAGCATGCGGCAAGAATCAAGGAAATAAAAAAGATTTTTATGAATTTTATCCTGTTAGGTTTTTTCATAGGGTCAACCACCCTAAAAAAGCCTCCCGGGGGAGGTTGGTGGGCGATATAAAAAGCATTTTCCTCACGGGGTTTTAGGGGCGGAGCCCCTACCATTTCTTTAATTTGCATTTTGTTTCATATTTTTTAACTCTATCACTCACATCAAATCAATTTATTACAATGGCTTTTCTTCCTCTATGAAAATACCGTTTCCTCCCCCCTTTGTCAAATCATCAACTCTGCGATTTTTTAGCGCCACTGCAATGCTTTTTCCCCGCTAAAAATCCATTATTGTATATTTGAATATCACCGTCATTATTGATTTTCTCCTTTCATCAAGGAGTCCCGCGCCATGAAATCCTTTTCAATCGGTCTATCACTGCTCATTTTATTTTTTTGCTCCCTCCCCGCTTTTTCCTCCGACACCCTTACCCCAGCGAAAAGCAGGTCGTCTTGCGGGGGCGAAACCCGCTATAATCTTGCAAACGGCTACATCGTCCCTTTAAGGCGGCGCTTTTAGCAGAAGTCTTCATGAAAATCATTCTCTTTAATCCCCGCGGCTTTGTCCTTGATCCAAAATTCCGGCGCCTGCACCAGCTCGCCTGCGTCATGCCGCCGATCGGGCTCGCTTCGATCGCGGCCGTGCTCCGCAACGCAGGTCACCAGGTCCTGCTGCTCGATGCAGCGCTCGAAAACGAAATTTCCAACGGGCAATGGACGCAGCGCATCCTGTCGCAACATCCCGACATCGTCGGTTTTTCCGCCGTCACCTCGGCGTTCCTTGACGCATACGATGTCGCGCAGCGCATAAAACGGCAGGACGATAAAATCACCACGGTGTTCGGCGGCGTGCATGTGTCATGGGGAAGGGAACGCATCCTGGGGCAATTCCCGGAAATAGATTTTGTGATCGCGGGCGAAGGCGAATATGCCATGCTCAAGCTCGCAAACGGCGCTCCTCATACTCAAATCGAAGGATTGCATTTCCGGAACGGCACCTCCATGGAACACGGCCCCGATCCGGCCCAGTGCGCCATGGACGATCTCCCCTATCCGGCCTACGATTTACTTCTGGGATTCCCCAAACGCTATCTCATGCCGTTGTTCTCCTATCCCCGTCATCCGGGTGCGAACGTGATCTCGTCGCGCGGGTGCGTGTACCAATGCTCCTACTGCGACCGTTCGGTGTTCGGCAAGGGGTTCCGCTTCAATTCGCCGGAATACACCGCGGGCTTGGTTTCCTGTCTTGCCAGGGACTTCGGCGTGCGGCATGTCAATTTCTACGACGACCTGTTCACGCTCAACCGCGAGCGCGTGGCAGGGCTCTGCGAGCTTCTTGTCAAAAGCAAACCGCGCGTGAGTTTCAACTGCATTGTGCGGCTCGGCCACGTTGACAGCGAGCTGATACGGCTCCTCAAAAGCGCCGGTTGCTTCATGGTGAACGTCGGCATCGAATCCGGCGACCAGGACATCCTTGACAAACACAAAAGCGGCCTTGCCCTTGAAATCATCCGCCGCGACATAGAAAAACTGGCGGCCGGCGGGCTCTACGTCAAAGGGCTTTTCATGATGGGTTTTCCCGGCGAAGACGAGGCGTCGATCGCAAAAACGCGGGACTTTGCGGTGTCGCTCCCGCTCAAGGACGCGAACATGACCGCGTTCACGCCTTTTCCCGGCGCGCCCATCACCGCCGGTATCCGCTCGCTCGGCCAGTTCGACGACGACTGGCAAAAAATGGATTGCGAGCATTTTGTATTCGTGCCAAAGGAAATCTCCTCACGGGAAACCCTCGAGCGCCGTTACCGGGAATTCATCAAGGGGTTTTACCAGCGGAAATACATGCGGAAAATGTACTACAGGATGTTGTTTGAATGCCCGCACAGCTATCTGCGGCTTGCCAGGCACGGCGCCGCGTTCCTCTCCTATGCGTTCTCGATGAACAGGCGGCGGTCTTCATGATCACCGGCCTCCTGCTCGGTTTCGGCGCCGCTTTTTTTCAATCCTGTTCCTACCTGTTTTCAAAACGGTATGTGGCGAAATTCGAGAAAAGCACCGTGGGTCTTCTTGTCGCCGCGCATTGCATCATGGGAATATTCTCCCTTGCACTGCTTCCGTTCTTTCTTCCCGCGACGATGCCGCCCTTCTCTCGGTACGCGATTCCGCTGATCTGCGGCGTGTGGTCGTATCTTGCGGCGCAGGCTTGTTTTTTCCTCAGCCTTAAAACCACCGAGGCATCGCGCGTCTCGCCGCTGCTGGGACTGAAGATCATCATCCTCGCGCTGATCAGCATCCTTTTTCTCAGGCAGCATTTCAGCGTTGCGCAATGGGGCGGCATCTGCCTGAGCATCGTTGCGGCCTGCCTGCTCGGTCTTCTGGGGAACCGGCTCAACGTTCGGAGCTGGGCTTGGGTCCTCGGCGCGTGTTTTTTCTATTCGCTGTCCGATATTTGCATTAAGCAACTGATCACCTGTTTTGTAAACCTGGGCCTGCTCCGGGCCTCCGTCCTGAGCACGTGCCTGTCCTATGTTTTGGCCGGGCTCGTTTCCGTTGCCTGCATGCCCTTGTTTCCGTTCCGCTCGTTTTCCCGCTGGAGGCTCGCGTTCCCCTTTGCCGCGTTCTGGTATTGCGGCATCCTTTTGCTGTTCGGCTGCTTTGGTTCCGTAGGCGTGGTGTTCGGGAATATCGTTCAGTCAACCCGTGGCGTGATGTCGATCGCGATGGGATCGTACGTGGCGCATAAAGGATATGATCATATTGAGGAAAAAGTGCCGGCAAGAATCTTGTTGATGAGAATCATTGCCGGACTGCTGATGATCGGTTCAATCGCGCTGTTTTATCTTGGATGGCCTCGCCCCGTCAATTGATTGCCTTGAGCCGTCTGCACACCTCATCAATGACCGCTTCTTCCTTTGCAAAACAGAACCTCGCCAGCAGCTCACCGCCGTCATCATGATAAAACGCGCAGCCCGGCACGCAGGCGATGCCGGTTTTGTCAAGGAAGTTCATCGCCTTTTCCCGGCTTGTTTTTCCCTTTACCCGCGACATGTCGGCGAGCACGTAGTAGGCGCCCTGCGGCACGCAGGGCGCAAGTCCGGCGCCTACAAGCGCGTCGCACAGTTTTGCGCGCTTGCGGAGAAACTCGTCGGAAAGGGCTTTATAAAATCCTGCGCCGAGCTCAACGATGCCGCGGGCCGCGCCGAGCTGCAGCGGCGACGGCGCGCACACGTACACCAGGTCGTTGAAATACCCGATTGCCTGCGAGAATTTTTTGTCGCTTATCGCATAGCCGATGCGCCATCCGGTGATGCTGAACGTTTTCGATAACCCCGATATGGTTACCGTACGCTCCCGCATGCCGGGAAGCGTTGCGATGGGGACATGTTCCAATCCGTCGTACACGAAATGCTCGTAAATCTCATCTGTAAACACCCACAGGTCGTGCTTTTTCGCCACGGCGGCAATCGCCTCGAGTTCGCTTCTCGCGAACACCTTGCCCGACGGGTTTGCCGGTGAGTTCAGCAGGATCGCCTTGGTGCGGCGCGAAACGGCCGCGGCGACCGCGTCTTTTAAAACACGCCACTGCGGCGGCAGGAGCCGCACATACCTGGCCTTTGCGCCCATAATGTTGAGGGTGTTGATATGGTAGCCGTAATACGGCTCAAACACGATCACCTCGTCGCCGGGATTGAGCAGGGCCAGGCACGCGCAGTAGAACGCGCCGGTGGCGCCCGCGCTCACCACGATCTCGCCGGCCGCGTCAATGCTCATGTCGTAGAAGTGCTTGTATTTTCCGGCTATCGCCTCGCGCAGCTCGGTGGTGCCGTCGTACCGCGTGTAGGTGTTTTTGCCTTTGTCAATCGCCTCCTTCGCCCCCGCGCCCACCGGCGGCGGGAGCGGGCAGTCGCAGACGCCCTGCGCAAGGTTGATGCCGGCCGCGGCGTTGCACGCGAGCGTCATGCTCCTGATTTCCGACTGCAGCACGGTTTTTTGTAGATTGCTCAATTCGGGCGGCATCGTGTGTGGTTCCTTTTTTATATTAGTATAGGCGTTTCGCCGGTGATGTCGCAATAATATAGTTTACGATACCCGATTCTTCATTGCGGCAAAGGGCAATCATGAAATTTTGGCGTTTATTTCTTCTATGCGCAGCGCTTTGCGAAAGTTTTCCGGCATCCGCCCCTGCGGTTGATTTTTACGCAGGCGTCAAGGGCGGCCTCGGCTTGAGCGGGTTCTGGGGCGCACAGGCCGCCGACAGCGCGGGCATGAGCGCCACGGTGCTGGCCGGCTTCTGCGGCGGGGCCGCGGCATGGGCGCAGTTCAACGATTTTTTCGCGGGCCAGCTGGAATTTCTTTATGCCATGAAGGGGAACAGCAGCCGCGGTGCGTCCGGGGCCACCACCGTGGAAAAGCAATGGAACATGGACTGCCTGGAAATCCCGCTGCTGGCGAAATTCACCTATCCCGGCAAAAACGCGAGGCCGCTTCTGTATATCGGGCCCTCGTTTGGTTTTCCCTTCACGTCAAAGTACCGGGTGAAGACGACCACTGAGGCGCCCGCAGCCCCCAACGGATACGTTTCGACGGACACCACCTTCGATCTTAAAAGCAATACCAGCGCCCTTGATGTGGGAATTGCCGTCGGCTTCGGAATGGATTTCGTCATCGAATACGGAATCATCATTTTTGACTTGCGGGCGACCCCCGGGTTTATTTCGTGGGACACCAGGCTTGACCACGACATAAAAAACTACAGCATCGTCTTCATGATCGGCTATGCCTATAAGTTCTGACCCGACCCGGTTGTTCCTCTGCAGGCGCGCATTCGCGCTCGCGGCCGCAATCCAGTTCCTTTTTAACGGCGCCATGGCCGACACGACAGGCACCGACAACGCCCGCCTCCCGGACGCGGCGCGCGCGCCGCTCATGCTCGAACTCCCCTTGCTTGACATGCCGGACAATTTTCCGCGCGGTCCGGCATTTCCCTCCATGCAGCAGTCGCTGCGCCTCACCGCATCGATGTATCAGGCGGTCCACCGGGGAATCGACGCGGGCCTCGGGCAGCATCCCTTGGCATCGGAGCTTGTCCAGGACGGATTCGACCTTCTCTCCCTGTACCTTCCTTTGGGCGAAAGCTGGCTGCACGAGGAATGGCACCGCGCCGTGTTGAGCAGCCGCGGCATCAACAGTTTCGACGAAATTTACAAATTCAATTTTCTTTCCTTGGCCGTCAAGGTGAGCGGGGTCGGCGACAGCGACCTTGTGCGCCTCAAACGCGATCACCCGCAGGACCTGGTGAGGCTTTATGAGGCGGGCGTCGAGGCGCAGTATCTTCACGCGCGGGAACTTTCCAAAGACCGCTTTTTCTTCGGCGCGAACCGGTACGCGAGGATCCTGAACATCGCCAGCGTCGCAAGCGGCATTGTTTACCTGGGGCTTTCGACGTTTTCCTACGTCGACCGATTGACAGACCAGATGAACGCGAGCGACGGCGCCAACGTTTTGGGCCGCGATGTCGCCGGGTGGGACTTCACCGCGTGGGTGTACGATTTATACCGGCCGCACGAGCCCTATGAGGCGCGGGGCATTCACCCGTCCGGCGTGGGAATCAACCGGTACATTAAAACAACCGATCTCACCGCGGACCAAATCAGGTTCCTGCGCCTGCAAGCAGGGCTTTCGCTGCTCAACCTTGCCGATCCCGTGCTGTATGGATCAAACGGGTTCGGCGCCGAGGGCCCGGCCGGCAATGATCCCATGCGGTACTCCTTTTCATTGCATCATTTTTTGACCTCGTTCGGCTATTCGGTTGACGCAACCGGTTTTTTCAAACATGGTGATTTCAACGGCTGCGTCACGCTCCACAATTATGCCAACGGGCAAAAATATTTTCCCGGCCTAGAATTGGAGGCGCTGCAGTATCCTCTGTTTTTTGCAACGGCGATCACCGTTTCACCGAAAATCAACATTTGGCTTCAGCCGCTCAACCAGGACTTTTGGACCGCATCATATTCGGGAGGAGGACTCGCCGCTTTAAAATGTTCTTTTCCTGTTTATCAACACTTTGGCGCGTGGGTCGAGATTGAGGGAAAAACCGGGGGCTGGGTTGCCGGCGACGTGCATCTCGGCCCCAGCGTGGGCGGCGAACTGGGAATTTCTTATATGACAAGGCCCCCGCGGTGAAAAGGCTCATCCGCGGAGGCCGTTCGAAATAGCAGGATAAAACGTCAGAAATAAAAATTCACGCCGAGGCTGACGGCAATGGGAGGCATGGTGATGTCCCACACCCGGTCGTTCTTGGCGGTGGTGTTGCCGTAGGAATCCGTGGTCTCATACCGCAATGGAAGGGTGACGAATTCCGAATAATAGTAGACAAAATCAACATTGAACCCCACGTGCTTTCCCGCCATGATTTCCAGCCCCGCCCGGGCGCCGAAGCCGCCGTTGAACGCGATCCATTCCAGAGTCGTGTCCTTTGTAAAGGCGCCGTAATTGTAATCCCAGGAAAAATAGTCGATGGTGTAATCAAGGATGTTGAAGTCCGCCAAGATGCCAACGTTCAGCTTGAGCGGGTACCAGCGCTTGACGAAATTGACGCCGAGCGACGGGAACGTGAAAACATTGGCCATATGGTTCCGCTTGATGTCCGTCCATTCATAGTCGGTCTCGATGCGTGAATAGCCCCCGCCGATTTCGATGGTGACATACTGGCCCGCTTTCAGGATGAACTTAACGAAGTAATCGACCAAGGGCATTCTGGTGATTTTCGCGGTGTTATTGGCATCAAAATTGTAGGTCGTATCCCGTGTGACAAGGTCATACGAAACAGTGGTGTCGTATTCGGTAAGATGGTAGATCCGCGTCGGCTTGATGCCGAAGATGCTCGCGCCGACCCGTATGCCGAACCGGTTCTTGTTCCGCTCCGCCTTCTCGTCAACGACCTCAGGGGCCGCCTCCTCTTTTTTCTCCTCGACCGCGACCTGCTTCTCCTCCTTTTTAGGTTCTTCCTTCTTTTCAACCTCAACCGGCTTTTCCTTTTGCACCGCGGCAGTGAGGCCCACGAGCTGCGCAGCGATGCCGGGAAGCCTGCCCACCACTTCTTCGATGTCGCCCTTGATGTCCTCCGAAACCACTTTCGTGATTTTCGCGGTCTTCACGTCTATGATGCGGAGGTTGACGAGGAACATCGAGCCCACCTTGCCCAGCGACCCGGTCACGAGCTGTTCAACGCCGAGCAGCTGGCCTATCTGCACCATGCATTCCTCATTGGTGCACGCGCCGGACTGCTGGAACCCCTGCTCCTTTAAAATCTCCTGCATCTGGTCGCGCTCCATCACGTTCACTTTTCCCGTGTTGAACAGCTCGCCCCTCAGCCGGTCGGTGATCACTTCGATCTCGCCCGCGGTCACGCCCGACGCGTTTTTCATGTTGATCACGGCGATGTTGGTCTTCCCTGATGTTTTAGACGCGGAGCCGGGAGAGGCGGTCTGCGCCATGGCGGGGTACGACGTGGCGAAAATACCGATGATTATTGCCGCTGTTGCAACCAAGGCCGCATTCTTTTTCATGGGCGAATTCCTTATTTTTAGGTCGAAGGGTTTGGTTATGATTTTTAATGGTAATGATATATAATGATATCACCGGTGCGAACAGGATGCAATAGGAATATCGAGCCACGCCCTCAGAAGAAAGATCGGAATGAAAATCAGGATCGTGACCGGCGACATCACGAAAATCACGTGCGACGCAATTGTCAATGCCGCCAATTCATCGCTCATGGGAGGCGGGGGCGTCGACGGCGCCGTCCACCGCGCGGGCGGGCCGGCCATCCTTGAGGAGTGCAGGCGCATCGTGGCCCGGCAGGGCGGATGCCCTGCTGGCCGGGCGGTGATCACCGGCGGCGGGAACCTGCCGGTAAAATTCGTCATTCACACCGTGGGGCCGGTATGGCGGGGAGGGCATCGTGACGAACCGCGGCTGCTCGCCTCATGTTACAACAGCAGTTTGACACTTGCGCGTTCGCACGGCGTAAAGACCATTGCGTTTCCCGCGATAGCAACGGGCGTTTACGGATACCCGAAGGTTCTTGCGGCCAACGTGGCGCATGATGCGGTGATGAGTCATCCGGGTAAAGAGAATTTTGATCAAATTATTTTCGTGTTTTTTAATGATGGTGACAGGACGATTTTTAAAGAGGCGATTAAAGAATAATAAAATGGAATTAGTAATAAATTAGGGAGTATTTCCGATTGCCAGCGTTAGGCGGACTGGAGGCGAAGCCGAGACCGGGAGGACGGCCGCCCCCGTCGCGCAGGGGCGGTTCGCGAACCGCCCCT